>JAPPII010000025.1 GCA_028820845.1 Candidatus Poribacteria bacterium | reverse complement strand
TACTTTCAACACATATATCACTCAATACCTGATGACAAAATATTTACACACCCTTCACATTCACAGTCAGACGATCAAACCAGTGCTTATCGTGCTAATTACCGATCAGATGTCGAAACTTCCAGCGTAACATAGCCGCCATCGCGTCCATCGGGCGATTTAACAAAGAGGAGGATCTTCTCTTTATTCTCTGCCTTCAGTTTCTCAACAAGTTGGGAATACGCCTCAAGGTTAGCGATAGGTCTCCATTCCATCTCTTGAATGAGATACCCGGGTCTGATACGCTTTTTCTCAGCGTCACTACCTTTAGCGACATCTGTGACGACCACGCCAGTCTCATTTGCAGCATATCCATAACGCTCAGCAATTGCCGAAGTTAGGTTTTCGACAGTGAGGCCTGCGAAGGCTTCTTGCTGTTCCTCATCTGGTTCCCCGCTGAGTTTTGCGAGGACTTCCTCTGTCCGTTTTTCTAATGTGACAGTTAAGCGTTTCTCTTCACTACCCCTTCGGAGGACGACCATCCCAACAGATTCACCGACTTCCGATGCGCCAACAAGATGCATCAGGTGAGACGAGTCTCGGATCGTTTCGCCATCAAATTCAAGGATAACATCGCCGCGTTGGACACCAGCTCTTTCAGCGGGACTGTCTTTTCCAACTGCGCGGACATGGGCACCGCGGGGTGTCTCAAAGTTGAGTTTCTCTGCCAAATCTGAATTGACGGATCGCATGCTGATACCCAGCCAAGCTCGTTCTACTTTGCCTTTTTCGATAAGCTGCGGCAAGACCTGCTGTGCAATCTTACTCGGAATCGCAAAGCCGAGACCGATATTCCCCATAGAAAAACCACCGGTGGCAATGATGGTATTAATACCAACTAACTCACCACGAATGTTAATCAGGGCGCCCCCGCTGTTTCCGCGGTTAATCGGCGCATCCGTTTGAATAAAATCTCCGTATTTAATATTACTAAATCCAGTCCGACTTTTCGCGCTCACGATGCCACGCGTCACGGTTTGCGAGAAGTTAAGTGGATTCCCAATGGCGACGACCCACTCACCCACCTCAAGTGCATCCGAATCACCAAACGGAAGTTTGGAGAGTCCTTCAGCCTCGATTTTCAGAACCGCCAAATCCGTCCCGCCAACTTGTGTTCCACCCGCATCTCGTCCGATTAATTGCGCTTTATATTTCCGTTCATTTGACAGGGTAACCGTAATTTCATCGGCACCTTCAATGACGTGGTTATTCGTGAGAATATAGCCATCTTCACTGATAATAACGCCGGACCCAATCCCCGTAGCGGGTTCTGGATTCGGATTCAGATCGCGCGGAGTAGGTTCTCTAAAGAAGAATCTGAAGGGAGAATCCTCATCAAAGAAGCGTCTAAACTGTTCCTCTTCCTCTGGGGACATCTGCCGCCGCTGTGACAAACCATCTGTATTTCGCTCTGTTTTAGTTGTAACTCTCACCACAGCAGGACGCGTCCGCGCCACTAAATCAATGAATGCTCGATTTGCGCGTTCTAAGTGCAGAAAATCTTCTGATGTTTGAAGTGTGTCATTCGTCTGCCCAACGGCAGTCTGCAGCGTGAACTCATCGGCATCACGGTCGATAACAATCCCCGCTACGACGATGCATGCTGCTAAAATCAATAAGACCCGTATAGGGTTACGCAATGTGCTTCTGAGCCTGAACATGATGTAACCTCCTGTGTAACTTGGTGTCGGTTCTGATTCTGACAGGTGACCAAAACCTTTTTTAAGTTTGTATTTTCGTTCTAAAGACACACCTATTAGAAAATAAAGTTCCAAAAAAGTTTGAAAAAAATGGGGTGTGTCCCAGAAAAATATTTTTGTTAAGACGGTATTTGTTACTCACCGCGCGAAATACGCTCCACATGATCTTGGACAACCTCATCAGGGCACATCCGAATAAATAACCATGCCCCCGGCACAAGAATTACAAAAGCACCAACGACCAGATCGTCAACACGCCCAAAGACAGGTATGAAATCGAAATCGAGCGGATTCACCAAGTATGCCACAGCAAAGGCAACCGCCAGCAACTCGGCAAGGATGAGAATTGCCTTGCGGTAGATAGGCACACGCGCATCACCAAACAACCGCCAGGTTAACCTGATGAAATTTGGGAAATGGAGTAGGAGGCGCAAAAATCGAAAGGGCCCTCGACTTTTACCACCGAAGAAAAAAGAGTTAAACATACCATACAGTTTACCAAACCCGTTTTTTAGATGCAAATCAATTTTTAACTCGGTGTTTGTCAGAATCAGGATTTGCAGGTAAGCGCATTTTCCGTGAACATACAGGCGCGAGTATTATTTTAACTTAATAGTATGTTTTAAGTAATTTTCGTTAAAAATGTTACACTGGTGTAACATTTTGTGTAAGTGTGTGACGTTGGACAAACCCAGTCACTGTAAGGGTTTATGGACGATTTTTTATTCGTGTCCGTTATAAAAAAAAATGCCAAAAGTGTAACATTTTCAATCTCCTGATTGTTGATTTTCTACCTATCTGAAAATAATTATTTTAAGTATAGCATATATAAATGGGAAAGTCAAGGGAAATATTGATTTTTTTCGATGCGGTTGGTGAGCGGGCGTTTCGGAGGCTCCTTTCATGAGGTTAGGGTCTGCTGGCGTTTTAAGTCCTTATTTTCAGCAATGAGTGCCTGTATTTGTTTGTCATTTGCCCGGTCCCTCAAAGCGCGCCACGCGAAAAGTAGCGTTATGATGAGTAAAGGGATGCCTATAAAGACGTTAATTTGGCTCCGAACCGCACCGATTTCGCGAGTGTTTGCCTTGATTTGACTTTCCACATTAGCGATTTTCAAGTCAATGTATTCTTTCATGCGGGCTTCGGATGCTGTGATTTCTGCTTTTATCTCTGTCTTGACTTCTTCGCGGATAATCAAACGTATCTGATTGAGGTCCGCGTCAGTCAATTCACCAAGAGCGGGAAACCAAGCAATAGTAGAAAAGAGTATCGAGAGGGTGAGTATGGTTTTCATGAGGTGCTCCAGTGCCAGTTTGTTTTATCCCCCTGCTACGGTGGGAGGGTGGCAGAAACAGCGTATGCTGTTCGTAGCAATGCCACCCACAACTGGTTAGAATAGTCTATCACATAGGACGCTAAATTGCAAGTTGATTTTTGCGTTAAATTTCTCTACAAGTGAAGAAGGAAAAATTGGGTTTGCTGGGCGATCTTGTTTAAAGTTTAGTAGTTATAGGTTATAAGTCGTTGGCTGTCTGAATCGCGGATGACACAGAGGACGCGGAAGACGCAGTGTTGACATCTACGGTGTTTATTGTCTGAACTGGGATTTATGGGATTGATAGATTTGCGGGATTATGGGACCTTCTGTAACTTGTATGTTTAGGAGTGGACTTACTTACCTGAGTTTTATTGATGATTCCACTACCTTATTTGGATCAATACCATTTACCGCCAAGTCCGTTCTAAAATTTTAGAACCTTACCAACAGTGAAACTTGAATGATAACACTTAACAATCCCAATGCTTTAGCGAATCAACGGTATGAATGCCTTATGGCATTCCCCGGGGTCCAACCCCCGTGTCTCGTGCGTTGGTAACAAAAAACATTTGACAAAAAGGTGTATTTTGTGGTATGATGAGTATTACCAGTTGGCAGACATTTCCAGCGTTGTCGCAAGGCAACGTGCCTGCCTACCCACTGGAAAGGGGTTAATGGCTGGTAGCTGGTAAGCCAATGATAAAGACCCATAAAATAGCCTTACGCCCGAACAGCGATCAGATTGCGTGGTTTTACCAGCAATGCGGTTATGCGAAGTTTGCCTACAATTCTGCATTATCTGATTTTAAGGTTGATACCAAGTTGTCTATGTATGACCTAAATAAACGTTTTAATGAGAAAAAGAAAGCGTTTGACTGGACGAAGGCACAAGATCAGCGTGCTGCGATGTACGCCGTTCACAACCTCGGTCGTGCAATAGAGAATTGGAAGGCAAAGCGTGCGAAGTTTCCCAAGTTCAAAAAGCGAGGGTGCAAGCATTCCTACACAACAGATGAGCAAGCCGTCCGCATGGAAGGGAAGCGTATCAAGTTGCCGAAAATCGGTTGGATCCGCACTTTTGAGCAGTTGCGCTTTGTCGGAAACCAGATCGTATCTGTCACTATATCAAGAACAGCACACCGTTGGTTTGCCTCTGTATCTGTAGAAGTTGGAACACCTTTAAAGGTTGATATGTCAACCCACCCAACAATCGGAATAGACGTAGGTATCAACACATTGGCAACCCTTGATGATGGCACGAAATACCAGAACCCGAAAGCACTCAAACGTTACGAGCGAAAACTCAAAAGAGAGCAACGCAAGTTAAGCCGAAAGGTGTTTTTGTCTGAAAACTGGTATAAGCAGAAACGGATTGTGGAGCGTATCCATTATCGTATCGCTTGTATCCGCAAGGACGCACACCACAAGGCAACGACAGAGATTGTTAAGCGTGCCAGTCGTATCAGTATAGAAACGCTGCAGGTTACCAATTTACTCAAGAACCGGAAACTTGCCAAAGCCTTATCAGACGCTGCACTTGGCGGTTTCCTTGAGAAACTAAAAACCAAAGCCGAAAGTCTTAGCATTCCGATTGTCCAAGCGGATAGGTTTTTCGCAAGTTCCAAGACGTGCAGTCACTGCGGGCATAAGAAAGATGACTTAACGCTTTCGGACAGAGAATATCAGTGTAGCCATTGCGGAACGTCCATAGATAGAGATGTCAACGCAGCAATAAATCTAAAACACGTCGCGGTGGGATACACCGAGACATAAAACGCTTGTGGAGTTTCTGTAAGTCCTCCACTTGCGGGAGTCACGAAATGACGAAGCAAGAATCCCACGACTTTAGACGTGGGAGTATCAAAATTAGGGTAACCAGCATTTTTGTTCAAGATCCGGAAAGTGCGTTAAAATTTTATACTGAAAAATTGGGATTTGTTAAGAAAAGGGACATTCCCTTAGAAAATGGTGACAGATGGCTTACAGTCGTATCAAAAGAAGAACAAGACGGGACTGAACTTTTGTTGGAACCATTATCTGGTAATCATTTTGGACCCGCCAAAACGTATCAAAAAGCTTTATTTGATGCAGGACTTCCCTATACCCAATTCAGTGTGGAAAACGTTCAAGAAGAATATGAGCGATTAATCAACCTTGGTGTCGAATTCAGTGTGGAACCTACTGATATAGGAATAACAATTTTTGCTATTTTCAATGATACTTGCGGAAACAATATTCAGATCGTAGAAATTGAGTGAGGGTGGAAAAATAGGAAGACTGAAAGAGGTGCTTGTGTTTGCGCAGACTCCACGCTCATATAAACAATCCGCTCAATCACCGCAACGAGATCGCCGGGCTCCGCAAATCAACCGTTAGGGTTACTGATGATGCCTGTCTACCAAAGCCCCAGCGGGGCGAAAGGTGTATAGCATCGCGACACGCAGACGGATCTAAGCCCCAGCGGGGCGAAAGGTGTATCATGCGTCAGAGGTCTCATCCGTATCAAAAACGTATTTCGGATTATAGGGGACATCAAACCGTTTCAGAAACGCGAGATATTCCTCTCTAAACGTCTGACGTGAATGATGTGCCTCCTGGTTTTTAATATAACGGACGACAGTATCTAACTGTGAGTGAGAATATGAGAACGCGCCAAAGCCCGTTTGCCACTGGAATTTTCCGAGAATCCATCTCTTTTTGTTAATGAATTTTGATGAATTTGCCTTGATGTCCCTCACTAAATCAGAGAGTGCCATATCGGGTGTCATACCGACAAGAATATGGATATGATCGGGCATGGAATTAATCCGAATGACTGTTTGCTTTTTGTTGGTAATAATGCGGGTAATGTATTGGTGTAAGGCTTCTTTGTGCTGTTTTGGAATGAGGGATTGTCTTCCTTTGACAGCAAAGACAATATGCATGTAAATTTGGGTATAGGTATCTGCCATAGTTCTATGCACCTTTCGCCCCGCTGGGGCTTAGAAAGTCAACCCAGACGGCAGCCCCTCAATAATCCGTGCCGATTCCACGCTCACATAAACAATCCGCTCGATCGCCGCAACAAGATCGCGAGGATTTTCAAACCAGCCGTTTGGAGCGTTGAGGATGTTGTTTTTTCAGTGGTGTGATTTTGTATCAGTCTCAGACTTGAATTTTTAACTTTCACAATAAGTCGTTTTAGGCTTGGTATCTCAGCACGCCCTGTTCTTTCAATCGTGAAGTCAGTTCTGCTTGTGTGCCTATTCCTTTTGTCGAATTGCACGACGCACAAAGCAGTTGTAGGTTCTCTATACGGTCAGTGCCGTTTTTGCTCTTGGGAACAATATGGTCTACCGTCAAGTTTCGGTAATGGAACGGATATTGGCATCCGTTGCATTTACCTTGTTGTCTGCCAAATAATTCCGGTTTGTGCGTTTGGTATTTGGGTAAACGCATCTGAACAGCTATCTCCTCAACGTTGTCCGTCCGCTTGGGTGCGTCATTCCGAACAATGATGTCTGTTAGTGGATTGAATAGGTTCGCTGATTTGTCAACTTCCTCCATAAGACGTACCCCCGTGATGTCCTCTGCATCAGGTGATATGTCTATGCCAACCCATTTCCGATGTAAACGCTCTGCTGCGACACACGCAGTAGCACATCCACAGAACGGGTCGAGAACAACATCCCCTTCGTTTGATGACGCTTTGATGATGCGTTCTAAGAGGGCGAGGGGCTTCTGCGTCGGATAGCCAGTGTCTTCTTTCCCCTTTACAGGTGGCGTATCAAGAACCAGGTCACCTGCTACAACACCCGGCATCGCAGATAAATACTTCTTCCACCGCGGTCTGCCTATTTTACCTTTGGGCCAGTGCAGCAGTCCGGCATCATCAAGAACTTCACATTTTGTTAGTTGGTCGAGAGCTTCATAATTATCTGGCAACAGTGCCTGTGCAGAAACAGGAAATTTGTTGCGAGTAGGTGGTGCCCATGCCCGGCCGGGAGGCGGTTCAATGCCTTTCAATGGCATATAAGCTTTTCTGCTGCCTGCTTTTCCACCCGATAAATCAACTGTTCCGTATCTACCATGTTTGTCCCGACCTCGAAAAGTCTTCTTTATATATGCATCGTCATAGGGAGCATATTGTTGATTCCAAGTTGCCCCATTCGACTTGATATAGTAAAGGATTCGGTCGGTGTTTATGGCGTAGCGTTTCGCCAACGATTTCGTCGATGTCCGCTTCCAAATCACCTCATTCCGAAAGTTATCACTTCCGAACAGCGAGTCCATTACGGCTTTCAGATAATGACTGGCAGTTGGATCACAGTGTAGATATATGCTCCCTGTTGGCTTAAGAATACGATGCATCTCAAACAACCGCACCGCCATCGCCGTCAGGTATATCTTCATGGACTTATCATGGACAGTTTCAGATGCCTGGATAATCTGATACAACTCCTCGTGTTCGGCAGCGATCTGCCCGTGCCATTTCAGTTCCTAAGGCGAAATAGGTTTGTGTTGTTTCTGACATATCATTTCCTTACGCAATTGGGGATGGTAGGCATGGGATGAGAGCTCCAAGACGGGCGAGGGAACCTCGCCCCTACGTTAAAAAATATAATATCTGATGGTGCCAGAAAAGTCAAGTTTAACTTATAATCCACAACCCAAAACTCACAATCTATTTTAACTTGACATCAGTTAGCAAAGATAGTATAATATATCATACGACTTTTCAAAGAGGGGAATATTGTATCAAACGACAAAAGACTGGCGCGGAAACCGACACAAACCTTTTCAGCCGACTACAGAAGTTTTTTACTAACTGTTAATAGCCAACAACCCACAGAAATAAAAAATGTTACACTTTTCGCAAAATTGCTTTTTTTCACACAAGAGAAAATCGGAAATTAAACAGCAACGAACCCTTACAGTGACTGGTTTATCTAACGTTACAGGCAACACACTAAATGGTACACAGGTGTAACATTTAGTGTAACATTTTTAACGAAAATTGATTAAGATATGCCGTTCTGTTAATTGATTAAGATATACCGTTTCGTTAATCCATATTCACCTCCTTATGATCCCGTCAATCTTTGAATCCTGTAAATCCTGATTTGCGGCGTACTCGCCTCGGTTCATGCTATTAAGGCATTCATACCGTTGATTCTGATTCATGCGACGTGCATTCTGACAACTCGTTGCCAAAATATTTACACACCCTGTCCGTCCTGAATTAACTTGAACACCCCACCTTTTTCTGATATACTATCAACCGACAAATAGCACATGCCACACAGAAGGAGTAGACATGGCAACACAAAACACGCTTTCTGCGCAGCAAATCGCAGCGCAACTTTACACAGTTAGAGAATTTACCAAAACTGAGGCTGACATCGCTGAAACGATGAAAAAAGTCCGGGAGCTCGGATACGAAGCGGTGCAATGCTCCGCACTCGGTCCGGTTTCGCCCGCCGCTCTGAAAAACATTGTTGATGGTGAAGGTCTAAGCATCATTGCGACACATACCGATTACGGACGCATGCGCGATGAACCGCAATCCGTTATTGACGAACATCAATTATGGGACTGTAAGCATGCGGCGATCGGCGGCCTGCCCGGCGAATACCGGACAGCCGAAGGCTATGCGAGATTCGCAAAAGAGGCATCCGAAGTCGCAGCACGTCTTGCTGAAGGCGGTATCACCTTTTCGTATCACAACCACAGTTTCGAGTTGGAACGTTTCAACGGCCGCACGGGTTTAGAAATCTTGTACGCTGAAAGCGATCCGAGCTATTTCAAAAGCGAACTCGATACATACTGGATTCAGCACGGCGGCGGCGATCCCGCAGCGTGGATAAGAGACTTAAAAGGGCGCGCCGACATCATTCATCTTAAGGATATGGCAATGCAAGGCTCGACACAACGCTTTGCTGAAGTCGGCGAAGGCAACCTTAATTGGTCCGCTATCTTAGATGCTTGTGTTTACGCAGGTGTTGAGTGGTATATTATTGAGCAAGATACTTGTTATGAACGGGATCCATTTGAGAGTTTAGGCATCAGCCTTAATAATCTCAAAGAGATGGGGTTCGCATAGATGCATCGCTGCTACCTATAATTAATTTGTGTTTGTAGTAGCGCGTTCATTGTGCGTTCGTGTTTCCCAACGGGCAATAAATTGCCCTACTACGAACCTAAATGTTTATTCAGGTTACCCTGAACTTATCTTTTATTTGACATTCTCGCTTCGTTATGATACAATTAAAGGCGAGCAGGACCTATTTCTGTTAACGGGGCGTGGCGCAGCCCGGAAGCGCGCTTGAATGGGGTTCAAGAGGTCGCTGGTTCGAATCCAGTCGCCCCGATTTTGATATGTCATATCGATTTGCAAGTCGGGCAGGGGGGATGCCTTGCCCGTCGCTTGCGCAGTAAACGTACGTAAAAGAGGGAGTTGCAGTAGTGGATAAGTCGTGCATCAATGTTGGCATTTTAGGGTGGGGAACCGTCGGAACCGGCGTTTCCAAGATTTTGATGAATCAGCATGCTCTTATTGCCAAAAATAGTGGTACGGAACTACACCTAAAAAAAATAGTGAAGCGGACGCTTCCTGCGACGCGTGAGGGCGTTGAACTTCCCGTAGACTGCCTGACAACCAATCCAGCAGAAGTCACTGACAATCCAGATATTGACATCGTTGTCGAACTTATCGGTGGCGTTACAGAAGCACACAGTCTCATTAGGCGTGCCATCCAAAATGGCAAACATGTTGTTACGGCAAACAAAGCACTTTTAGCGGAACATGGTGGCGAACTGTTCCAACTTGCCTCCGAACATCAGGTGAGCCTTAATTTTGAGGCAAGTGCTGCAGGTGGTATCCCGATCATCAAAACGCTGCAGGAAAGTTTCGCAGGTAACCAGATCCACTCTCTATACGGCATTGTAAACGGCACGTGTAACTACATTTTAACTGAAATGCACGAGCGTACAGTCGACTTTTCGGATGTGCTAAAAGCTGCACAAGACATGGGTTACGCTGAAGCCGATCCGACACTTGACGTTGAAGGTATTGATGCCGCCCAGAAACTCATCCTTCTCATCGCTCTTGCCTACCGGAGCAGCATTTCACTGCCACAACTCCACGTCGAAGGTATCACAAATGTCACCCAGAAAGAGATCCAATATGCGCGGGAATTGGGTTACGTTATCAAATTGCTTGCTATCGCGAAACTGACGGATGGAAATCGTGTGGAGGCGCGCGTGCATCCGACACTTGTACCGGAGCGGAGTTTGCTAGCGAACGTTGGTGGTGCATTCAACGCAGTTTGTGTTATCGGCGACGCCGTCGGTCCAACACTGTTTTATGGGCAAGGCGCAGGCGAAATGCCAACGGCAAGTGCGGTCGTCGCTGACATCATCGATGCAGCAAAATCCGCACAACAAGGCGTGAGTACGCCGATTTCGCAAGCATGGCTTGCCGGTGCACAAGCGGAAGTTGATATTTGTTCCATCGACGATATAGAAACACGTTATTATATCCGGTTCGTTGTTGCTGATCGACCCGGGGTTCTCGCGAAAATCGGCACGATCCTCGGAAACTGGCACATTAGCATCGCCTCTGTCATTCAGAAGGACCCACACGGCATGGAGACGGTGTCCCTTGTTATGCTAACACACACGGCACGGGAAAAGAATATGAAAGCAGCACTGGCAGAAATTTATACGCTCGAAGAGGTGAAAGAGGACGCGCAACTCATCAGGATTGAAGAAGAAGTCGATTTTTGAGGTGTGTCGTATTCACAAATTAACAAATTATTAAGTGTAGTAGCCATCTTTGTCGTTATACTTATAAAGGCAAAGTATTCCTACAACTTCTCTCAACAGATACTTGAGGTGAAAATTGAATATGAAGGAAGGCATAAGAGATACCTTAGTGTTCGACGTGAAAGACCTTCGACACGAGGACTCCAAGAAATACGAAGCACTTGTGCCACACGAGACCCTCGATCTGATTTATGAGGAAGCCGAATTTGTTAGCCCATTATTATGCACAATTGCTTTATCCCGCCAAGGCGACGACAATATCTGGGTGACAGCGGACATCACCTCGACACTCTCGGTAGAATGTCGACGGTGTGTTAAACCTTTTGAAATTGACGTAGCGACTACGCTAAACTTATTTTTCTCTTTCAATACTGAAGCTTCGGACGAAGATGACGCAGATACGCGATATTACGACGGGGAGACTTTAGACATTTCTGAAGATGCTCGGCAGGCACTGCTTCTTGAAATACCGATGTGGCCCCTCTGTTCCGAAACATGTGAAGGCCTCTGTCCACAGTGCGGATCAGAACTTAATGCTGGTACATGTTCTTGCGAGATCGAAAATGAGGCACCGGTGAGGGATTCTAACCCCCTGAGAGCGCAGCTCGAAAGCGTCCTTTCTAACGCCAGTCCTCTCAAAAATACTGGAAGACAGATGAAATCATAGCAAACGTAAATAGAAGTGATCTGAACCGTGACCTTTCAGACCTAAGACTAAAGGAGACAATTCCATGGCGCACCCAAAACGGAGAACCTCAAAATCGAAAAAAAGAATGCGGAGAAGCCATAACGCACTCTATGATAAAGCGACAAGTGTTTGTTCATACTGTGGGGAAACGATGATATCCCACCGTGTCTGCACTGAATGCGGGTACTACAACGGACGACCTGTACTCAAATCTGCCGATGAGGCATAGATGACGTATGCTGGTAGCCATAAAAGAGAGATATAATGACGCAACTTCGACATGCAACAATTACGGGGACAGGCTCTTACCTCCCTGAGCGGGTTATCACTAATTTCGACCTCGAAAAATTGGTCGATACCAGCGATGAATGGATTCGTCAACGTACGGGTATTCGGGAACGGCGTATTGCTGAAGACAATGTTGCGACTTCAGACCTCTGCGTCCATGCTGCCCGGTGGGCTATTAAAAATGCCAATATCAATCCGCTTGACATTCAGATGATCCTTGTCGCGACTGTTACGCCGGATACATTTTTTCCCTCAACAGCGTGTTACCTTCAGAAAGGTATCGGTGCAAAAAACGCCGCTGCGATGGATATTTCCGCTGCATGCGCCGGTTTCCTTTATGGACTGGACCTCGCAGATGGCCTGATTAGATCGGGACAATACGACACAATTCTTGTTGTTGGTGGCGAGATTTTTAATAAAATTGTTGACTGGAACGATAGGGGGACATGCGTTCTCTTTGGAGATGGCGCAGGTGCCGCCGTTGTTCAAGCCACAGATGAACCAAAAGGGATCCTCGCGTCCTATATCGGATCTGATGGTGATTACGCCGACATCAACCTACTCGGTATCCCTGCTGGTGGTTCCCGAATGCCGGTCACACAGGAAGCGATTGATCAGAAATTAGACAAGATTCAAATGAATGGACGAGAAGTCTTCAAATTAGGTGTCCGCCTTATGCCGGAAGCCGCGCAACGCGTATTACGCGAGGCAAACGTCAGTATTGAAGAAATCGATCTGTTAATACCGCATCAAGCAAACTTGCGCATCATTGAGGCAGTCGGCGATAGGCTCGGGGTCCCGCGAGAAAAGGTCTATATTAACGTTGACAAATACGGTAATACTTCTGCAGCGACAGTCATCATCGCTTTAGATGAGGCACTTCGTGAAGGTAGAGCGAAACCGGGCGATTTGCTGCTGCTTGTGACCTTCGGGGCAGGCTTAACATGGGGAAGCACGCTTCTACAATTGTAGCCGAGAACTGAACGCAGGTATTGACATCAGACAAAAATGACACAACTGGCGTTTATTTTCCCAGGACAAGGTTCACAGCAGGTCGGTATGGGAGCAGAACTGGCAGAAAATTACCCAGTCGCTGATGCTGTTTTTGAAGAAGCCGATGTAACGCTTGGGCGTGGATTGCGGAAACTCTGTTTTGAAGGACCAGCGGAAGATTTAAAGCAGACTGAAAATACACAACTCGCAATCCTGACGTGTAGCGTCGCAGCGTTGCGGGTCCTAAAGGCACACAACATTACTCCAAACGCTGTCGCTGGACATAGTTTGGGTGAGTATTCCGCGCTTGTAGCAGCGGGCGTACTTGACTTCTCAGACGCATTGCGTCTCGTTCACGCACGCGCGAGTTTCATGGCGGAAGCGGGTGAAATACAGCAAGGCACAATGGCAGCAATCCTTGGAATGGAAACAGAACGGCTCCAAAAACTTTGTGAGACAACCGAGGGGATTGTAAACATCGCCAATTACAACTGTCCCGGTCAACTCATTATATCTGGACAGGTCGAAGCGGTTAATCATGTCGTCTCTCTTGCTAAAGCTGAAATAGGTGCAAGGCGATGTCGTCCACTACCGGTCAGCGGAGCGTTTCATTCCGCACTGATGGCACCAGCACAACAGAAGTTCAAATCTGTACTCGATTCAGTGCTGCTCCATCCACCTCAAATCGACATTGCGATGAATGTAACGGGTGAGTTCGTCACAGATGCAAATGATATTAAACGTCTCTTATTTCAGCAGATAACACAATCTGTCCAATGGGAAAAAACATTACACACTATCACGAATACAGGTATTACGCATTTTGTCGAAGTAGGTCCTGGAAAGGTTTTGTCGGGTTTGGTAAAGCGCACGCTTCCCGAAAGCAGTGCTATGAATATTGAAGACCTCAAGACGCTGTCTCTCGTGACAGATGAATATGGAAGTGGTAAACAACAGTAATGGATGTAACAACGGAACGGAGTGCTTTTAGGGAAAACTTATTGAGTGGCAAAACAGCGATTGTAACGGGCGCGTCTCGTGGTATCGGTGCTGCAATTGCACAGAGGCTTTGTGAAACCGGTGCCAACGTCGTCTTATGTTCACGCTCTGCCGACGCTGTTGGAGAGGTCGCTAATACACTCGAAGATAAAGGCCACAGCGTACACGCGATGGCTGCCGATATTTCCCAAAAGGCAGATGTTGAAACACTGATTGAAGAAACGGCTGCGCAATTCTCACAAATCGATATCCTTGTAAACAACGCCGGAATTACTCGTGATACGCTGCTGATGCGCCTTAAAGATGAGGATTGGCACGCCGTTCTACAGACGAATCTGACCGGCACGATGTACTGCACGCGTGCGGTGCTTCGTCCTATGATACGTCAGAAAAGTGGACGGATTATTAACATTTCATCGGTAGTTGGCTTAGCGGGAAACGCCGGGCAAGCAAATTACGCCGCTGCGAAGGCAGGCATTATCGGTTTAACAAAGGCTACCGCTAAAGAAGTTGGTGCCCGCGGTATTACCGTGAACGCGATCGCCCCTGGCTTTATCACGACGGATATGACAGCACAAATATCGGAACAGAATCAGAAACAACTGCTTGGACTGATTCCGTTACGAGGATTTGGGCATCCAGAAGACGTAGCAGATGCTGTCTGTTTTCTGGCATCGGACGCTGCACGCTATATCACCGGTCAAACACTTCAAGTTGACGGGGGTATGGTGATGTAATTCAAAAGTTGTCAGTTAATAGTTATCAGTTAACAGCCACAAAAGGTGTGTTGTTTAACCGAAAGCCTCTTTCAACTGACAACTAACAACTGTAAACTCTAAAAAGGAGATTAGAGAAACACTTATGGCAACGAATCAAGATCGTCTCATTGAAATTATAGCGAAACAACTCGGTGTTGATGAAGGTAATGTGACCCCAGATGCCTCTTTCATGGAAGACCTTGGGGCTGACTCACTTGATACTGTTGAGTTAGTTATGGCGCTTGAAGAGGAATTCGACATCGAAATTCCAGACAGCGATGCTGAGAAAATTCAGACTGTTCAAGATGCCTTGAATTACTTAGACGAGCATGTATAGTTAAGATATATCACTGATGGGCGTATAGCAGGACCCTATAAGCCCGCCTTAGTGCGCGCTTGGTTGCTGTTCCGAGCGCGCTTGCAACCTCATTAAAAAAGGATCGGTCTCGTGGAGCGTGTAGTTATTACAGGAATCGGCGTTGTCAATGCGATTGGCAACACGAAAGAAGAATATTGGGATGCGCTTGCCAGCGGTAAAAACGGAATCGGACCTTTAACCTATTTCGATGCCTCTGAGCATCGCACCCAAATCGCTGGAGAGGTAAAAAACTTCCAAGCGGAACAGTATATGGATCGTCGCGCTGCGTCTCGGTTCCCGCTGTTTATCCAGTACGCGCTTGCTGCCTCAATCATGGCACATGAAGACGCTGGCTTGGAACTCGACAGCGTTGACCCGTACCGCGCTGGGGTACAAGTCGGTTCTGGCATCGGCGGCATTGGGGTCCTCGAAGACAACGCAAAAACCCTTGCTGAACGGGGCGTTAAACGCGTCAGCCCATTCCTTGTCCCATACATGATTATTAACATGGCAGCAGGACAGATCTCAATCCACTTTAGTCTCAAGGGTCCTAATTCTACATCTGTTACTGCATGCGCCAGTGCCAACCACTCTATTGGGGATTCATTTCGCATCATTCAACGCGGCGAGGCAGATGTAATGTTCACGGGTGGCACGGAATCTGCGATTACACCTCTGGCTTTTGCGGGTTTCTGCTCAATGCGAGCGATGTCGGAGCGAAATCATGAACCTGAACGCGCCTCGCGCCCGTTCACCAAAGACAGGGACGGCTTCGTGATGGGAGATGGTGCCGGCATATTAATCCTCGAATCGTTATCACATGCCCAAAAACGGGGTGCGCATATCTACGCAGAGATCATCGGCTATGGAATGACTTCAGACGCACACGACATGGTAAGCCCCCCTGAGAACGGTGAAGGGGCAACGAAAGCGATGGAGTTCGCACTTAAGGATGCAAAATTGTCGTCAGATGCCGTTGATTATATCAATGCCCACGGCACTTCTACGCCGGTCGGCGATGTGGCTGAAACAAACGCCATAAAAACGCTCTTCGGTGAGTATGCGTATAAAATCCCTGTCAGTTCCACCAAATCCATGATTGGGCATCTGCTCGGTGCTGCTGGAGCTGTGGAACTCATCGCCTGTTTAGGTGCGATGGGAAAAGGCTTTCTGCCGCCGACGATCAACTACGATATGCCAGACGATGCCTGCGACTTGGATTACGTCCCGAATGAAAGCCGTGACGCGAAGATAGAAGTCGCGCTTTCCAACGCGTTCGGTTTTGGTGGGCACAATACTTCAATTGCTGTCCGCAAATTCTCAGGTTAGCACTCTCATCTACTTGGATATGTTTCGGAGACGCTATGTACGCAGCTTACATTGGCTTCGGAAGCAACATCGGCGACCGGCTCAAACATATCCAGAATGCCATTCACGCCTTATCGAAAACGGAGGGAATCACTTTACAAGAGATTTCCTCCATTTACAAAACAGCACCGGTAGGATATGAAGCACAAGGTGAATTCCTGAACGGTGTTGCTGCGATCCAAACCACTCTCTCGCCTCTCTCCTTACTACACACTTTAAAAGACATCGAAACTGCTGTCGGCAGACAACACCGCATCCGCTGGGGTCCGAGAGAAATCGACTTGGACATATTAATCTATGGAGATTTATGTCTCCAGACCGAGAAACTTATTGTGCCACATCCAGAGATGCATCTCCGCCGTTTCGTCTTGGTCCCCTTAGCAGAAATTGCCCCTAATCTTGTGCATCCCGTTTTTCAGGAAACCGTTCAGATCTTGCTTAAATATCTTGAAAACGATAAATCTGTTTTAAAAATTGTCTGAATCACTAACTCACAATCCTATTTTCTCTACGATTTTCTCCGGTGTGTTATAAGGAGGAACTACTTGGTTAAGCACCACAATTGCAACCTTTGCTGGCAAATTGCGAAATATTTCAACACTGTTTCTTATAGACTTCCACACCACAATATGCTATAATCTCCTCAATGCCTTATATTAAGGAGAGCAGAAATATGAGATGGTTTGAGACGCGCGGTCCTGTCTATCCTGAGGATAACTACGTCGTCACACGTACAGATGAACGCTCAGATTTTATGAATCGGCTAAAAAGGGGGAGATATGTCGTTTTGTTCGCACCGCGCCAGACAGGTAAGACGACTTTCTTCCGAAACGCGCTTGACGCACTTGAAACTGAAGATAACACCTACTTCCCAATACAACTTAATTTTGAGGGGTACGCAGACAGCGACGCTCCCACTTTTTACCCATCTCTTTGTGAAGAAATATGTAAACAAATTAAGAACATCTTTCAAAAACGCCAAGAGAATCCCACCGATAAACTCAACTATTTTTTAGCAAATACCCAAATAACCGAAGCGATTTCAATGCGAAGGTTTTTTGAAGACTTTGGGGGTTTGTTGGAAAATCAGCGGGTTATTATGATCATTGATGAGTTTGATGGTATCCCTCCAGACGCTATCAGAGGGTTTCTGCATTCGCTACGCCATATCTATCTCTCTGGAAGGACGCGATGCCCACATAGCATTGGCCTCGTCGGCGTTAAAAGCATTACACAACTCAACTACGACCGCTCCATTTCACCCTTCAATATACAAGACGAGTTTAAACTATCGAATTTCACGCGCACACAGGTGCAAGAACTCCTTTCACAATACACACAAGAAGTCGGACAGCCCTTCGCTTCCAAAGTCATAGAAGCGATTCACAAACAGACGGCTGGACAACCCGTACTCGTCAATCGATTCGCCCAAATTCTTACTGAAGAGATGGACATCCCGAAGAGCGAACCGATTACAATGGAACACTTTTCAAAAGCACACGAGCAGCTCCTGCGCGAACGACATACTAACATTGATCACCTGATAACGAATATCCGCAGAGACCGGCGATTTGAGGCATTCCTCATGAAGATCGTTTCTTACGATGAAGGCACAGAATTTAATCTTTACAATGAACTCATTAATGAACTGGCAACTTATGGTATCATTGCTGAAGGGACTGACGGTATGTGTGAGATTATCAATCCAATTTATCACTATTGCATTATGCAAGCGTTTAAACCGATAGTGAATGGACTGGAACAGGAATATTTACCCGAAGACACTCGCGCAGGATTTCAGGATTATCTCACACCAAATGGACACATCCAAATGGCAGCACTTCTTGATAACTTCCGTGATTTTATCGCACGCGTAGGCTTCAAAATTTTACAAGTGCCAGATACGCCCCGGGAATATGTCGGACAGCGTCTCCTCTTTGCCTATCTTGAACAGTTTGTCCAAATTGTGGGCGGCACCATGTACCTTGAGGCACAAACTGGACGGGGTAGAATGGACATTCTCATTCGTCATAACCAGCGAAAACATATCGTCGAAACAAAAATCTGGGGCGGAACTGCGCGTTATCAGGCAGGCAAAAAACAACTTGCTGCGTACGTCAAATTGGAGAACGCCACAGCGGGATATTACGTGGTATTCGATCATCGCAACGCTCCGGAACCGCGCACAGAGACAGAAACCCTCAATAGATTGACAATTCGGAGTTATGTGATTCCTGTGATTCAAGAACGTCCTTCAGATTGACTCTAAACACGCCTTAGCAGTGACGCCTACACATTCTGAAAAACTTGCAATTTCTGCCCAAGTATGATATAATTCCTAATATCTTTAATTCGGATACATACGAACCAAATATACCAGTAATTATAAATGCCAAAGGAATTTTATCGCAGACAAGAAAAAAGATGAACATTCACGAATATCAAGCCAGACAAATCTTAGAATCCTACGGTGTTAACATACTGCCCGGCAAGGTCGCTGAAACACCAGAGGAAGCGGAAGCCATCGCGCAAGAACTCAATTGTCCGACCTACGTCATCAAAGCACAAATCCACGCTGGCGGTCGCGGAAAAGGCGGTGGTGTGAAACTCGCCAATTCACCGGCTGAAGTAAAACAGCATGCCGAAGCGATCCTTGGAATGCAACTCGTAACACCACAAACAGGTCCCGAAGGCAAACTCGTCCGAAAAGTGCTGATTGCTGAAGCTGGAGAAATAGAAAAAGAATTCTATCTCGCTATACTTCTGGATCGGGAAACCTCGCATCTCACTTTAATCGGTAGCGAAGAGGGCGGTGTCAATATTGAGGAAGTTGCGGCAGAAATACCTGAAAAAATTATTAGAGCACAGATTCATCCGGCTTTCGGACTCACGGAGTTTCAAGCGCGGGAATTCGCATATAAACTGATTACGCACCCGGATTATCGTTCTATTATCCCGAAAGCAACGGAACTCATCACAAGCCTCTACAATGCTTTTACGGCGTATGATTGCTCACTTGTAGAGATTAATCCGTTAACCATTGTAAAAACGAACGATGAATTAGATATTGTCGCTCTCGATTCAAAGGTCAATCTCGATGACAACTCGCTTTGGCGACACCCTGATATAGCCGAAATGCGTGATCCACACGAAGAAGACCCAAGCGAATTAGAGGCAAGTGAATCGGGTTTGAGTTACATCCGTCTTGACGGTGATATCGGCTGTATGGTGAACGGTGCGGGACTGGCTATGGCGACGATGGACATCATTAAACAGAACGGCGGCGAACCGGCAAACTTTCTTGATGTCGGCGGCGGCGCGTCTGTAGAGGCAGTCGCCCACGCTTTCCGGCTCATCCTCGCAGACAAAAGTGTGAAAGCCGTTCTTGTCAACATCTTCGGCGGCATCATGAAATGTGACACAATCGCGAACGGTATCGTTGACGCAGCAAAACAGGTTGAACTCAATGTTCCACTCGTGATTCGGTTGGAAGGCACAAATGTGGAACTTGGAAAACAGATTATCGCCGAATCGGACTTGAACGTTCAACTCGCAGATGGACTTTCTGAAGCGGCAGAACTCGCAGTAGCGGCGGCGAATCCCGCATAAAAAGTAAAATTTCAGCGTTGTAGGAGCAGGTCTTGTGCCTGCCCAATCGGATACCCACGAGGGATATCCCTACATAGAAAATTTAGGCTTCCGGAGCATTAAACACGTGGCAAAACTCGAACTAAAGGACATAGACGTTACAGGGAAACGCGTTCTCGTACGGGTGGACTTCAATGTCCCGATGAAGGATGGCAAGATCACAGATGAAACCCGTATCACTGCCGCGCTGCCAACCCTCCTTGCCCTTATCAACACCGATGCGAAAATCATTTTGATAACACACTTAGGTAGACCTGAACCGGGTTCAATTGCTGACCGAAAGACGTTCACGACCGAACCGATCGCCATCGCGCTCAGTCAGAAGCTCGGCAGGCGCGTCGCCCATGTTAACGATTGTATCGGTGCATCCGTCCAGAGTGCTGTCGCTTCAATGCACAACGGGGAAGTCCTGCTTCTTGAAAACGTCCGTTTCTATGCCGAAGAAACCCAAAACGATCCAAAATTTGCAGAGGCACTCGGTTCGCTGGCGGATGTTTACGTCAACGATGCTTTCGGCACTGCGCACCGCGCCCATGCTTCAACGGAAGGCGTGACCCATTATCTGAACCCATGCGCCGCGGGTCTTTTAATGGCTCGCGAAATCTATTACCTCAGCACAACCCTCGAAAATCCAAAACGTCCTTATGTTGCTATTCTTGGTGGCGCAAAAATATCGGATAAAATCACACTGATTGAGAATCTCCTTGGGAAAGTTGATAAACTGCTGATCGGCGGCGGCATGGCATACACATTCTTATCGGCGATGGGACTCAGTATAGGCAATTCAATTGTTGAAACTGAAAAACTTGATGTCGCAAAATCATTGGTTGAAAGGGAAACATTCTCAGAATCTGTTTCACTACCGGTAGATCACGTTGTAGGACAAAACTTTGACGCTGAAACCGAATCTAAGATTATTGATAAACAGGACATCCCTGATGGCTGGCAAGGATTAGACATCGGTCCCGAAACGGTCTCTGTATTCGGTGAACAGATTGCAGCGGCGAAAACAGTCGTATGGAACGGTCCCTTAGGTGTTTACGAATTCGAGAAGTTCGCGCAGGGGACAATTGCGGTAGCAAAACAGATTGCCGATTCGGAGGCAGTGAGTATTATCGGCGGCGGTGACTGCGTCGCAGCGATACAGCAAGCCGGTGTTGGAGATCGTATGACCCACATCTCGACAGGTGGCGGCGCGTCCTTAGAATTTTTAGAAGGAAAAGCCTTACCCGGCATCGCTGCTCTAACGGATTCTTTAAACGATTAACACCTGGGCTGCCCTCCGCTTCATTTCGGGCAGGTTTCTGATCAATTTCAGCTGGGTGCAGGTGGAGTAAGGTTCTTAAACACTTCATATCCAAAAAGCGGTTAGAACTAACCGAAAACCATTGCGAAACGTAGTGGAGCAATGCCCAGATTCAATAGTTAAAAATATGTTTGATAAAATAGTTCCCCGTAGTGAAGACTACGCAAAATGGTATACACAGG
>JAPPII010000024.1:41536-56501 GCA_028820845.1 Candidatus Poribacteria bacterium | reverse complement strand
CAGACTGCGAGGAAGCACAGGTTTCCCCACGCTTTAGCGTGTGGGTACCGTTGACATTTTAATTTGAATTATTATAGAAATTGACTTGTTATAACCATAGTTTGTGGTACAAGAAACCAAAACTTGACACTTTGTGCTACAAAAGGTTCGTCTGAAGAATTGCATGGACTACACATTCCAACATATCTTGATGTTCGTCACATTCAGTGTCGTCACGATCGTAGGGCTGCTCTTGATCGTTGTGCTGGTTCGGCTCTTTGAAGTCCTTGGACTCTTGCGCGATATACTCAGACGTATAATGTTCCGCCGCAGCTCTATAACAGATACGCTCACACAGATCCGTTTGTTTTGTTTGAAGTACAGCAGAGACCCCGAAGAATAGAACTTTGTCCAATACCTCGCACGCTAATTCAACGTGTGAAAAGTTGACCTTGCTATCGCTTGTCTGCCCGCCGAGCGGGATGTTGGGGATTATTGACTGCATAACTCTCGCTTTGTAGGTTATGCGAGGCTCCAAAAACAACCTGTTTTTGCATATTGAAATGAGATCAGATGTCAGTGAATTTGAAAACTATTAAAGAAGAGTTGTTAGACCCTATAGATAGGGATCTTCGCGAAATAGCAGATGCTATTGTCACATCGGATGGCACATGTTCAGATTATCTGGAGTCCCAAATTCAGCAACTTGACGAGTTACTGGATAGATACAATGCAGCTGTTGCTCTGCTCAAAGATGTCAGTAAGCAGAATAATATTGAGGCTATCTCCGTACGCTGATTCAACGAACGGCGAGTTAGGATTCCTTTCTGTTGCTCGTGCGTTCGCCAAGCGGTCCATCGGAGCTTACTTTCATTGCTCGCTTTGCAGGTTGTGCGAACTCCTTGAAAACAACCTGTTTTTCCGTGGAAGACAGTCGTCAATGCAGTGAAACAAACTCAGGGCACAAATGTTTATTTTTACTGAGGTGTACTGTTCAGAAGGCTGTTGGCCTCGCGACCAACTGACAAACTTGAAACCCAAGACTTTCCTGACATCTATCCGGAACTCGCGTAGACACTTATTCCTATATTGCAAGTATTCTCCTCGGAAACACAGAACGTAATATGGGAAACATTATCTGTGGAGACACAGCAATAAGGTATTTATCCTCTTGGCACCAACGCTCTAAAGAATTTATGATGCTACGTGATCGCATAAAGCAAGCCGTTACCAACTACTTATCGACGCTGCCGTTCTCAGACAAAGATACCCTGAGAGATCTGCCGCTTCGAATCGGCGTTCCCGGGGTTAGCGGTGTTGCGGATTATGTGGTTTGTGATACCAACTATTTCATTGTTATTGTCGTCTGTAAAGTACCTAACACGAAACGTGCTGTGTTAGAGGCTCGTGAACATCTGAAATGTATACTCTCTGCGACTGACACGCAGTTCGGTATCATTGCGACGAGTACTGATCCGGATAGCTGGTTTTTTTCCGAGAACCGCCGCAATAATTGGTTCGTCGAGATCCCACGAGCGAGTTTAGAAAGTCGGGTGGCACATTGGCATCCTGATATGCGTCAAACCGCGTCGATACTGAATCTACGAGAGGCAATAGGGAAATGGAAAAATCTATCAGAGCAGCAACTCAAAGAGCTTCGGAGGTGGCGATGGACCGCCATTGGCTTAGGAGTAGGCTTCCTTGGTGTCAGCTTAGTGTTTATCTGGTATATTCTCAAGTCAAGTGCCCCGTTCTAAAGGGCGAGGCTTGTAAAGGTATCTGACCGCTAATCATACAGAACAGCAATAGTCCCGATTTAACGAGGACAATCTCTTGATCACGCCTACAGCACCTCGCGTAGGAAGCGGGCAGTGTGGGATTCCTGAACCTTCGCAACCGCCTCTGGTGTCCCGATTGCCACGACTTCTCCACCGTCTTTGCTGCCCTCCGGCCCCAAGTCGATGATCCAGTCAGCCGATTTGATAACGTCGATATTGTGTTCAACAGCGATAATCGTATTGCCGGCATCGACGAGTCGGTTCAGTACCTTGAGAAGTTTTTGGATGTCGTCAAAGTGGAGACCTGTCGTCGGTTCATCCATGATATAGAGCGTTGAACCCGTCTGACGACGCGCCAACTCTTTCGCAAGTTTCACGCGTTGTGCCTCGCCACCGGAGAGGGTCGTTGCCGATTGCCCTAATTGAATATAGCCCAACCCAACATCTGTCAACATCTGGAGCGTCCGGCAGATCCGCGAATTTTCACTGAAGAACGCGAGTGCCTCATCTACCGTCATATCCAAGACTTCAGCAATATTTTTCCCTTTATAACGAATCTCAAGCGTATCAGGACTGTAGCCTGTGCTATTACACGCCTCACACGGCATCCATACATCCGGGAGGAAGTGCATCTCGACGCGGTTAAAACGGTGTCCCTCACAGACATGACACTGTCCAGCGGAGAGGTTAAAACTGAAGGAACCTCTGGTGAATCCACGCATTTTTGCGTCGTGTTGTTCCGCGAAGAGTTCACGGATCTTCGTGAATAGGTCGGTATAGGTTGCTGGGTTGGAGCGCGGGGTTTCGCCGATCGCTTTCTGGTCTACATTGATGAGACGTTTGATCTGACTAACCCCTCGGATGCTCTTATACTCCGGCAAGCCGTAGTCGTTATAAATCGGTTCTCGGTGACCGTCCGCCATATAGTAGCCGTACCGTTGATCTCTCGGTTCACTCGTTCTGATGGAGCGGCGACTTTCGAGAGCCGGTTTCAGCGTACCTTCAACGAGCGAGCTCTTTCCGCATCCCGAAACGCCGGTTACACAGGTAAGCGTCCCGAATGGAATCTTTACATTGATGTCCTTGAGGTTGTTCGTTTTCGCGCCATATATTGCCAATTGTTTCCTTGTGCCTTTGCGACGCGTTTTCGGCACCGGAATCTCTACTTCGTTGGAGAGATAGGCGCGCGTCAAAGATTTCGCGGACGATTTTTGGTCAGTATCTTGTATCGGAGTAGCACCATTCGTGAAGGTATCCGGTGTACCGACAGCAATAATTTCGCCGCCACTTTTGCCCGCTTGGGGACCGAAGTCTATCACATGGTCAGAGGCTAATATTGTGTCGCGGTCGTGTTCAACAACGAGAACGCTATTCCCGATGTTGCGAAGTTCTTTAAGTGCAGAGATAAGACGTTCTTGATCGCGTGGGTGTAAGCCGATGCTCGGTTCGTCGAGGATATAGGTTACACCTGTGAGACCGCTACCGAGTTGGCTTGCGAGTTGGATTCTACGCATTTCACCCCCGGAAAGCGTGGGAGCACCGCGGTCGAGTGCGAGATAGCCGAGACCGATGTCTTCCAGAAATTGGAGTCGGGTCTGGATTTGGCTCAGGACTTCGGCTTCAAACTCAGGTGAAGTATGGACGTGAAGTGCCGGATGCGTCGCTCTTGATGTTGACACGCCAGTTGCAATCAATAGGTCGCTCCGACTGGCTTCCGCATCATTAGAAGCGATCTCCGTTTCAATCTGTTTCAAGCGTGCATTGAAAAATTCAATGATTTCCGTAATTGATAACTCCATCAGTTCAGCAATGGTTGTTTCCTCGAACTTGACGCTGCTTGGAAACGGTTTCAAGCGTGTACCGTCGCATTGGTTACAAGCATCATAAGGTGGATGGATGTTCCGTCCGCGTCCATCACAAAAGTCACAAGCGCCTATTTTGTTGTTAAAGGAAAAATGTCGTGGTGTCAGTTGCCCGAAGTTGTTACCACAAGAAGGACACATCGCATGTTCACTGAAGAAGTGTCGTGCTGGTGTTTCGCTGCGTATGTTCTTTTCAATAAGCACGAACCCGCCGCTTTGGAGGAGTGCCAACTCGATCGCTTCCATGAAACGGCTCTTTTCTTCATTGACGAGCTCGACGCGGTCAATAACGATAGAGATTTCGTGGCGAATACCTCGGCTTAGTGTGGGTGCCTCGTCGAGTCGATGGACCTCACCATCAATTTGGACGCGGACGAATCCGGCTCTTTGCAAGCGTCGGAAGACATCAGCATAATCCTCATGTCCCTTGATACCGTAAGCGGATTCATTGGCGTTGATGTCAATAATCTTGCCTCTTAACGCCCCTGTTTCACTGCTGGGAACAAGCATAAAGTTTGTGAGCGGCGCGAGGACATCGACCCGCTGTTCAGGAACAAGTTCAAATATCCTATCTGTTATCTCTTCGGCAGTCTGTGGGCGGACGACTTCAAAGCAATCGGGACAATAAGGCTTGCCCCATCTGGCATAAAGGGTGCGGAGTCCATCATGTATTTCTGTAATTGTTGCTACCGTTGAACGCGGGTTTTGACCTGCGTTTGCATGCGAGATTGCGATGGCAGGTGAGAGTCCCTCAATTTTTGAGACTTTCGGCTTTTCCATCTGTCCTATAAACTGGCGTGCATACGTGCTAAGCGTTTCGATATAGCGACGTTGTCCCTCAGCATAGATCGTATCAAGCGCGAGGGATGTCTTTCCAGAGCCGCTGACACCGGTCAATGCCGTCATTTTTCGATGTGGGATATCGATATCAATGTTTTTGAGGTTATTTTCCGTGGCACCTTGTACTGCAATTGCTGTACGTGTTTCTTGCTCCTGTCCAAAGGCGTATGCAAGTTCGGGTTCCATGAGCCGTTGCTTTGCCTCGCGCCAAATGTCAAAATCACCGCGAAGTGCCTGTCCGGTGTAAGATTCGGGTATCTCCGCGATCTCTTCAGGCGTACCTACGGCGACGATAGCACCGCCACCAACCCCACCTTCTGGTCCTAAGTCGATAATGTAATCTGCGGAATTGATAACCTCAAGGTTATGCTCTACGACGACGACAGTATTGCCATCGTCTACGAGTCGATGAAGGATGGTCAAGAGTTTATTTACATCGTCAAAATGCAATCCGGTTGTGGGTTCATCAAGGATATAAAGCGTCTTACCCGTTCCGCGTTTAGAGAGTTCCCTTGAGAGTTTAATGCGCTGTGCTTCACCTCCGGAAAGCGTGGGTGCGGGCTGTCCGAGTTTAATATAATCCAGGCCAACATCGTGAAGAAGTTGTAACCCTCTTGCGACCCTCGGAATATCGGCGAAATGTGTCAGCGCAGTATCAATGTCCATCTCAAGGACTTCAGCAATATTTTTTCCCTTATATTGAATAGCAAGCGTTTCACTGTTGAAACGTTTTCCCTCGCATACCTCGCACTCGACCCAGACATCAGAGAGGAGTCCCATATCAACTTTTTTCGCACCGTTGCCGTTGCAGGCTTCACATCTACCGCCGCTGACATTGAAACTGAACCGTCCGGGTTTGTAGCCTCGCAGTTTTGCGTCTGGCAAACCGGCGTAGAGAGACCGAATGGCATCAAAGACCTTTGTATAGGTTGCAGCATTAGAACGCGGTGTCCGTCCGATGGGTGCCATGTTGATGTTAATGATCTTGTCAATAACATCAGAGACTGGCACGTCTTTATCCTTAACAACACCTTGGATTTTATCGTACGCTCCTGGGACAGTCTTTGCCTTCATCAGATCGCGGGCGAGGGCATTGTAAAGAATGTCGTGAATTAAGGAACTCTTTCCAGAACCGCTGACACCTGTCACACAGCAGAGGGTGCCGAGCGGTATTTTCGGATTAATGCCTTTGAGATTATTTTGGCGTGCATTACAGACTTGTACCCACCTATCGTCTGTCGGACGGCGTGATTCGGGTTGGACGATCACCTTATCGCCTCGGAGATATTGGGCGGTGAGTGTGTTGCTCTCTTTCACGAATTGTGCCGGTGTTCCCATATCTGTCACTTTTCCGCCCTTAATACCCGCCCCGGGTCCGAAATCCACTATCCAGTCGGCGACGAGCATGGTTGCCTCGTCGTGTTCAACGACGATGACGGTGTTACCTTGGTTCCGTAAATTGAGGAGCGTTGTGAGAAGTCCGGCATGGTCGCGCGGATGTAAGCCGATGCTCGGTTCATCGAGAACATAGGTAACATCGCGTAGCCCCGCGCCTACCTGACTGGCGAGTCGGATCCGCTGCGCTTCACCACCCGAGAGCGTTGGAGCAGAGCGTGCAAGCGTCAAATACCCCAATCCGACATCCATAAGGAAGCCAAGCCGTCCACGAATCTCCTTTAAAAGTTCTTCCGCGATAAATGCCTCGCGTTCTGGGAGTGTCAACTCGTTGAAAAATTGGGTCGCTCCTTGAATAGACATCTCCAGAATATGGGTTATAGGTGTATCGTCTATTGTTACGGCTTTTATCCACGAGTTAAGTCGGGTTCCCTCACAAGTGCGGCACGGCATCTTTACGAAATAGTCCGGAAAATCATCTGCGTCGGTTTCATCATCGTTTTCAAAGCGATATTTCTGTTCTTCCGCTGTAATGATACCGTGGAAGCGGGCACGATACCGCCGTCGTTGTTTCCGTTTTTTGCTTGTGTTTGTGCCGGTTGTGGTGATGGTAAGGATGTCGTCCCCGGTGCCATAGAGGACAGCGTGCTGTTGCTCTGATGTGAGATCCTTCCACGGTGTTGTGATGTCAAATCCGAGGTGTTTCGCGAGTGCTTCCATTATGGATCTTTCTGTGGTACGATCTCGTTTGTTGAGAGGTCCCCACAAACTGATAACACCTTCTGTGATGGAGAGTGTATCGTCTGCGATAATTAATTTTGGTAAAATCCCCATCTGTGTTCCTAAGCCTCTACAGTCTTCACACATGCCATCAGGATTGTTGAAAGAGAAATGGCGTGGTTCTGGTTTCACGAAGCTAATCCGACAGTGCGAACAGGTATAATCTTCGCTAAACAGTAGGTCATCCTCTTCTGACATGAATGGGGAGTTCTCACCTTCAGTAGGAACGATTTGGACGAGCATACTGCCATCTCCACGCAAGAGCGCAGTATTTACGGCTTGGGCAACACGAGGTTCAATCCCGTCTTTAATGATAATCCTATCAACAACGAGGTCGATGTCGTGACGTTGGTTGCGACTGAGTGCGAAACCTGGGCGAAGTTCGTGTATTTCGCCATCAACCCGTAACCGCGCAAAGCCCGCGCTTCGGAGATCTTCAATCTCTTTTTCATGGGCACCGCGGGAACCTCTGAAGATCGGTGCTAAAATAATGAGTCTTGTACGTTGCGGATAGTTAAGCAGTGTTTCGGTAATGTCTGAGGCGGTTTGTGAACCGACTTCGCTTCCACATTCAGGACAGTGGAATTGTCCGACACGGGCATAGAGGACCCGCAGATAGTCGTAAATCTCGGTCACGGTAGCGACCGTGGAGCGCGGGTTATGTCCCGTTGAACCCTGACTGATAGCGATAGAGGGGGATAAGCCGACGATTTCATCTACGTCCGGCTTTCCGAGCTGCCCCAGAAATTGCCGAGCATACGCAGATAAAGACTCGATATATCGTCGTTGTCCTTCGGCGTAGACGGTGTCAATTGCCAATGAAGATTTGCCGGAACCACTAACACCCGTGAAAACGATGAGCTTATCTTTGGGCAGTTGAATGTCGATGTTTCTTAGGTTGTGTTCTCGTGCGCCTTGGACATGAATTGACTCTTCTATCATTGCATGGTACCCAATAGTTATTTGAATTGTAATTTTCGCGGTTTGGAATGTATTTTTGGAAGGATATTAAATATCCATGAAACCGCCTAATTCTTTGATCTGACGTGCGTCTTTGCGCCAGGCGGCTTTGACTGTTACGTAGGTTTCCAAGAAGACGCGTGCATCTAAGAATTTTTCAATGTCGGTTCGTGCAAGTTCACCCACCCGTTTAATCAGTTTACCACCTTTACCGATAATAATTTGTTTCTGGGTCTGCCGTTCTGCGTAGACGATAGCGCGGATATAGATAATCTCGCCTGATTTTTTGCTCTGACGTTTTTCAAATTCTTCAATCACCACAGCGGAGGCATAAGGGACCTCACGTTGCGTTAGGAGCATAATCTTCTCACGAACGGTTTCGGCGATGAAAAACCGTTCGGGAAGATCGCTGAGTTGATCTTCTGGGAAGTAAAGAGGTCCCAACGGTAGATAGTTTTCAATCTGCTCAAGGAGAACTGGAACGCCGTCAGCAGTGAGTGCGGAGATGGGGATCATCTGCGCAAATTCAAATTTTTGGCTGTAATCTTCAAAAATAGGAAGTAGGTTCGGTTTTGCGACGAGGTCTACCTTGTTCAGAACGAGGATTGCTGTCGATTTGGTGCGCTGGAGGCGTTTTAAGATTCTGTCTTCGATTTCTGGATCCCGACGGTTGGCATCCACAACGAAAAGCACAACGTCTGCATCCCCTAAAGCCCCATACGCCGTACGGACCATTTCGCTCTGTAGACGGTATTTCGGGTTCATTAATCCGGGGGTATCAACAAAAATAATTTGATGAGTGTCGGTAGTAAGAATCCCACGGATCTGGTTGCGGGTTGTCTGTGGTTTCGGGGTGACGATGGCTAACTTCTGCCCCAAGAGGGTATTGAGCAGCGTAGATTTACCAACGTTCGGTGCGCCGATGATGCTAACGTAACCGGATTTGAAGTTTTGATTTTCGTGCATAATTTTTTGAAGGTAATGTTATTTTCTGATATGTTGCGGAAATGAGACTAATATCTATTATATCAAACTTGCTTTATAAAAATCAAAGCAAACCACTGGAAAGTCAGGAATGTTTTTAAGTGCCCACGGTCAGGATTTCACCTTTCTTGAGGGTTTTCAGTATAGTGTTAACTTGAGGAATCAGCGGCGCGAGATCTTCTTCGCGGTTGCTGTTAGCTGTCAACAAGATAATACCTATCTGAATTGCCTCCAAGTTTTGTTGATACGGAATGCTGCCATCCATTGTGATGAAAGCATCAAATTCATCTGCTATCGCCATGTAGAGGAGTTCTCCATTCGTTTTTCCTCGCCAGCCTTTGTAGCTAACTGTGACAACTTCAACTGAATCCTCGAAAAGTCGCCGTAATGTGTGAGGTAAATTCTCATCAAGCAACACGCGCATCCACAGTCTCCATGGCGAGTCTCAAGTAAGCAACTGCTTGCTCACGAGAGACTGTCGGGAAGTGGTCAAGGAATTTGTTGAGTGAATCTCCTGCAACAAGATGTTGAATTAAACTTTCGACGGGAACGCGTGTACCAGCAAAAACTAAAGTACCATTCATGATGCTTGGATTTTGGGAAACAATTTGTTCTTTCTTCATACCACATTTTCTCCAATCTATATTGTTTCGGTTTTATGCATTCTGTTCCTCAATTTGATGCAACGCTTCACTGATGTAGCGACGGACCCATTCGCTATCGGTGCTTTCCGCTAATGCGTTAAGGGCAGAGATGGCTTGCGGATTGCCGATTCTACCTAAGGCGACGATGGCAGCAGAACAAACGCCTCTGTCGGTATCCGTTATGCTGTTTATGAGTGCTTCTATTATCTCTACGGGTGGTGTTGAGAATCTATCTTCACTGAGTCCTAATTCGCCGAGGGCGACGGCGGCGGCGCAGCGCATATCGGCTTCTTCGTCTTGTAGAAATGGTATGATGACATCAACAGCGCGGGCATCGCCGATATGTCCGAGGGAGGAAATAGCAAAACGTCGGACAGTCGAGTTGTTATCGTCTAAGGCGTTAATGAGGGGCGCGACAGCATGGACATCGCCAACGCCACCTAACCCTTCAGCCGCATAAGCACGCATTTCCGCCGATTCTGACTTCAGTTTTCGCAGGAGCAGATATGTTGGGATATACCGCCAATTCCGAAAGAGTCCGTCTCGGTGTAAAAGCCGTCTGATGAATTTGTTGGCTTTTTGCTTTAGGGACGGACTTGGACCGGAGGCTACGGTCTCGCGGGTCATGGTGTCACCTCGCTTGCATCGTTTCGTGATAACTGGTTAGGATTTAATCAGCCTCTCATATTCGTCATATTTCCAGAAGCGCGGTATTGTTCTGTGCACCTAAAGATCCTCAAGATTCTTAAGTGTCCCTTTTTCCTTCGCTTCCAGGACCTCATCAATTAAAAAATCCAATTTTCCAGCATCTGAATCCGCTGCGATCTGCTGGTCCCATTCGTCCCACTCTAACTCATTAAACCATTGTTTCAATTGGCGGTAATCGGTTTCAGAAAGAGCCAGAATCTCTTCTTGGATTTTCGCAATGCTTGTCACTGTGTTTTCCTTCCTTCTAATGTTCCCTTGCAGATGGGACTTAAAGGCTAAACGACAAAATTATAACATATATCATAGTCAAATAACAAGTCGCTTTTGACCCAACCCTGTGTTGCCTCGATTAGGAAATGGAGGCAACTCCCATAGTTTCTACTGCTAAAGTTTGATACCTAATTCATTTGCGATGGTGTAGACATCCTTATCGCCGCGACCGGAGAGACAGACAACAATGATCTTATCCTTACCGAGTTTAGGGGCGAGTTCTCGAAGGTAAGCGAGGGCGTGTGCGGATTCTAATGCCGGAATGATACCCTCTGTTTCCGACAGCAACTGGAATCCTTCTACTGCTTCTGCATCGGTGATTGGAACGTATTCGGCTCTGCCGCTTTCACGGTAATAACTGTGTTCCGGTCCAACACCGGGATAGTCTAACCCGGCAGAGATTGAGTGTGCAGGCGTTATCTGACCGTCGTCTTCTTGCAGTAGGTAGCACTTTGCACCGTGAAAAACACCGACACTCCCTGCAGTGAGAGGCGCGGCGTGTCGTCCGCTACGGATGCTTTCGCCTGCGGCTTCTACGCCGATAAGTTGAACGGATGCGTCGGCGTAGAACGGATAGAACATACCCAGTGAGTTGCTCCCACCACCCACACAAGCGACGACGGAATCTGGTAAAGTGCCTTCTTCCTCTAAAATCTGTGCTCTCGCTTCTTGACCGATGACGGCTTGAAAGTCTCGGACGATCATCGGGTATGGATGCGCGCCGACCACTGAACCGAGGAGCATGTAGGTTGTACGGACATTCGTGACCCAATCACGGAAACAGGCGTTGATTGCATCTTTCAGAGTTCGTGACCCAGAAGTAACCGGTACCACTTTTGTTCCCATCAACTGCATGCGGAAGACGTTGAGTGCCTGACGTTCTATGTCTTCTTCACCCATGTAGACTTCGCATTCCATATCAAACTTTGCGGCGACGGTGGCTGTTGCGACACCGTGTTGTCCGGCACCCGTCTCAGCGATAATGCGTTTTTTGCCCATCCAGCGTGCGAGAAGGATTTGTCCAATTGCGCTGTTGATTTTGTGTGCACCTGTGTGGTTAAGGTCTTCCCGTTTGAGATATATTTTTGCACCGCCGAGGGTCTCTGTCAGATGTTCGGCATAATAGAGTGGGTTGGGGCGTCCAACGTATTCACGGAGGTAGTACTGAAATTCTTCCTGGAAGTCTGCATTATCTTTGAGTTTCATGTATGCGTCTTCGAGTTCCAGAAGGGCGGGCATGAGTGTTTCGGGGACGTATCTGCCGCCGAATTGTCCAAAGTGTCCTGTTGCGTCAGGGAGTTGTTGCATTGTGATTCTCCAATTTCTATTGTGATTTATATTTTTTTAAAACGTGTCTATGAAGTCGTTTTTATCAGTGATGTTGCGCGGAGGTTGGGTTGTTCCAGCACCGATGGGTTCACAACGGATTCTGGCAGTTTTCCTGTTAGTACTTCCACAACGCACGTCGCAGCAGCAACCTCAAGATCAAGAATCGATTCCTCCGAGATAAAAGCGGCATGCGGTGTGACGATGGCATTCTCAAGTGTGAGTAGTTCTTCGTTTTCTTCAGGCGGTTCTGTTTCCAAGACATCCAACCCCGCACCGGCAATTTCAGCGTTACGAAGCGCAGCGGTAAGTGCAGTTGTGTCTACGATGCCCCCGCGCGCCGTGTTGATTAGGTAGGCTGTCGATTTCATCGCCCGAAACTCAGCGTAACTAAACATATATCGTGTCTCTGGGGTCAGGGGTGTGTGGATTGTGATAAAGTCAGACGTTGCGAGGAGTTCTGGAAACGCGACCTTTTGTGCGCCGTGCTCCTGAATTAACGCAGGATCGGTACGTGGAGAACAGATATTGACTGTTAGTCCAAACCCTTTCGCTTTTGGCACAATGGATCGCGCAATCCGTCCAAATCCGACGACACCGAGCGTCTTGCCTCGGAGTCTATACATTGCTGGTCCGATGTTCTGCTCCCATATACCGTCCCGGGTCGCCCGATTGAAACGTGAGACTTTTCGGGCGCACGCCAACAACAGTCCCATCGCATGGTCGGAGACTTCATCAATACAGTAGGCAGGGACGTTTGTGACAACGATACCGTGTTCCGTAGCGGTTTCCACGTCGATGTTGTCAAGTCCAATACCACATCGCCCAATAATTTGACATTTTTCAGCGGCGGCGATGACTGGCGCGCGAACGGGTTGCCAACAGGTGAGGATGCCGTCCATCATCGGCGCGAGCGGTAAGAGTTCCGCCTCGTCTCCCGTCTCCGCAGCGATGAGTTCTGCCCCGATCTCAGCCAATACCTGCCGTTCGGGTTCAATGGAGGGCCATGCGTAATCGGTTATGAGAATTTTCCAGTCGTTTTGCATATTTTTATTTTCCGTGCGCCGTTCGGAACATGCTTACAAGAAAACGTAAATGCCACAAACTGACAGTTTGTGCTACAAAAGGTGCCGTTGAGAACATGCTTACCAGAAAACAAACGCTGTGCCGAAAAAATAAAGGAACTCCTCAATAAGTGCCGTTGAGAACATGCTTACCAGAAAACCTTACCCGGGTTCATTAAATTCTGTGGATCTAAAGCGTGTTTGATGGCACGCATTAAATTGACTGCCTCTCCGTGTTCTTTCTCCAAAGCGTTCCGTTTACCGACCCCGACCCCGTGTTCACCCGTACAAGTGCCGTCCATTTTTAGGGCGATGTCTACAATTTGATCGCTGAGGTGCTGCGCTTCTGCTAACTCGTCTTTGTTGTCGGGTTCAAGTGCGAAGACGACGTGAAAGTTTCCGTCTCCGACGTGTCCGAGCATCGTTGCGGGAAGACTTGATTGTTCAAGCAGCCCTTTTGTTTTGGCGATACATTCAGCGAGTCGCGTGATCGGAACGCAAGCATCGGTGACATAACCGACGGAACCCGGACGACGGCTGAGTGCTGCGTAGTAGCTATCGTATCGGGCTTGCCAGAGTTTTTTACGTTCGTTTTCATCGGTTGCCCATCGGAAGTCGCCGCTACCGTATGCCGCTGCGATTTTCCCGGCAATCTCCGAACTCTCCGCGACCGTGTTCTCGGATCCGTGAAACTCAAAAAACAGCGTCGGTGCGACTTCATAAGCTAACCCTGCGTATTTGTTGACGGCATCCATCTGAAGTTCATCTAAAAGTTCGATGCGGGCAATACTTATGCCAGTATCCATCAACTTGATAACGGTGTCCACTGCTGCAGCGACACTTGGAAACGCACAGACAGCCGCCGCGACTGCTTCGGGCAGCCGTGTCAATTTAAGCGTAATTTCCGTAATAATCCCCAATGTTCCCTCTGAACCGATAAAGAGACGCGTAAGGTCGTAGCCTGCAGCAGATTTCCGCGCCCTACTTCCGGTATGGACGATGGTACCGTCAGCAGTGACAACAGTCAAGCCGAGAACGTTATCGAGCATCGTGCCGTATCGAACGGCACTCGTACCAGAGGCACGTGTTGCGACCATCCCCCCTAACGAGGCATCTGCTCCCGGATCAACGGAGAAGTGGAGTTGTGTACCCATCTCTGCGAGGTGTGTGTTCAATTGCAGCCGTGTCACACCTGCTTCGACGGTCGCATCTCTATCGTCCTTGCTAACGCGGAGAATGCGATTCATCTCGTTGAGTGCGATACAGAGACTGCCTTCCATTGCGACAACGGCACCTTCGACCCCGGTTCCAGTGCCGTAAGGAATAATTGGTATTTTATATTTTGCACAGATTTTGACGATTTCGGCGACTTCAGCATTCGTTTTCGGAAAAACGACAGCCTCTGGCAGCGCGCCTCGGTGATAAGAGGCATCGCGTGCGTGCGCGTCTCGGACAGTGTTATCTGTGCTGAAACGTGTTCCGAGCAAGCCACTAAGTTCTTTATGCGAGTGTTTTGAGTCGTGTCGGTTCATGCTATGGGTATTTTAGCACAATTTGTAGTTGATGGCAAGCGAAATAGCGTTATGAGACAGAACTATTATCTACGGAATTTCATAGTATTCATAGTATTCATAGTAACGTTTTGAACATTGTGTCTTTAAAACCCTCATGAAGCAAGGTGTGACGTGGGTTTGTCGAGTGTGTATGAAAAGGTTGTTTTTTGGCTGTTACTATGAATCTGAATTTTTCATCTCTCGGAATTATCCTTGTAACGCCACGGGTGGCGTGGGTTTAGACGGATTTCTCCTTTTAGGGGTTTTGGGAGGGTTACTATGAAAGTGGTGTGTATCTGTGTAAAAACAGATGTGAATATAGTTTTAACTTAACGGTATATTTTTGAGCGATCCGCCTTAAAAATGTTACACTGGTGTAACATTTTGTGTCCAGCGTGTAACGTTAGAGAACCCAGTGTCTGTAAGGGTTTGTTGGTGTTTCATTCCCGAATTTTTGTTGTAAAAAAAATAATTTGGCTGAAAGTGTAACATTTTTGAGTTAGCGGTCAGCGGTCAGGGCGTTCTGCTCTCAGCAGTCAATTGTGAGAGTTTATTTCCATCAATTTTTCGCGAGCCAATATTTCAAAAACCGGCATGACTCTTTCGACGAGTTCGTCATGTCGTCCGGACAAATGGTCGTGTGCACTTTGGAGAGCTTTCTGTTCTGTGGTGAGCGCATCGACCGCGGATCGGAGGGTTGCGTTTTCCTCTGTCAGAGTTTTGTGTTCCTGCTGCAAGGTGCTGTATCGACGGTCTGCTGCACTCTGAAAGGTTTTAAATTCCTCTAAGAGTGCGTTGTGTTGCACTTGAAGCGCACTATGG
>JAPPII010000024.1:0-41436 GCA_028820845.1 Candidatus Poribacteria bacterium | reverse complement strand
GCTTCTTGCAATGTGTTGTGTTGCACTTGAAGCGCACTATGGGCTTCTTGCAATGTGTTGTGTTGCACTTGAAGCGCACTATGGGCTTCTTGCAATGCGTTGTGCTGCCCCTGAAGTGTATTGTAACGTTCCTCTGATTCTTCACTTCGCGCCTTATAGCGATCTACCTGCTTTTTCAGCCACCAGAGAGTGATCATACAGATGCCGAGCACACTGATGTCTATGAGGGCAACGGTAACAAAACTGAATTCCATTCTTTTTTGCCTTTGTGCTGTAGGTTTAAGATTTATCGTTGCGGTGTCAATACCTGACTATCTAAGTATAACATTTTTGCTGAAAGGTATCAAGCCTTTTTTGCGAAATTAGCAATGAGCAACTGATGGGTGAGGGAGCGAGCCTCGTCTGCGAGCGGTGAAGAATGCTAATGATTCGCTGCTAACTTCTAAAGAGATTCAGATATTCCTCTAAGACAAAGAGACGGTTACGGGAAAAGCCAGTGACTTCCTTTAGTATACCGAGGTCAGTCAAAGATTTTAGAAGTCTATTTGCAGTTGCAAAGTTCATGTCCAATCCTATTTCAACTAATTTTACGTTGACAATCGGCATAGAGTACATGAAACGAAGCAATTCTTGTGCATTTTTTGCCCGAGACCCCAAGGTTAATATTTTATCTTGATATTCCTGCCGCAGTTCCCTAATCGCTTTAAAGGTCGTGAGCCCGTGTTGAGCGGTGTCAACGATGCCGTTTAAGAAGAATGTAACCCATTGTTCGAGATCGTTTGATTTACGCACCATGGAGAGTGAGTCATAGTATGAATCTCTATGTTTCTCAAAAAATGTAGACATGTACAGGATAGGTTTTCTCAGTATCTTTGCATTAATGAGTTGCAAGATAATTAACAACCTTCCACTTCTACCGTTTCCATCAAGGAATGGATGGATGGTTTCAAACTGGTAATGGGTAATTGCAATTTTAATCAGTTCTGGAATCTGTAGTGATTCGTTATGCCAAAATTTTTCAAGATCGCTTAAAAGATCTGGAACTTCTTCTGCGGAAGGAGGCACGAAAAATGCATCAGAAGGCGATGAGCCGCCAATCCAGTTTTGACTTTTACGAATTTCTCCAGGAGCTCTGTGTTGCCCGCGAACACCGGAGAGCAATATCTTGTGTGCATCTTTTAAGAGTCGTATACAAAGTGGAAGTTCGGACAGTTTGGCTATTGCGAAGTTCAGGGCTTTGACATAATTTTGAACTTCCTCCCAATCATCTCGCCTTTCTGGACTAATCTCTCCTTGTGGTAAAATGGCTTCATCAAGTTCAGTTTTTGTGCCTTCAATTCGATTAGAATCTGTTGCTTCTTTCAGAACGTTCATTTTGATGAAAAAATCGACATCTGGTATGAAATTGGCATAAGCGTTTAGTTCTCCCAAAAGCCTGCCCGCTCGTTCCAGAAGGATGTTTATCTGTGGATTTTCCCAAGCAAAGTGACGGTTTACGATGGACGGCGTAAAACTTTTATATTCTCGCTGTTGTCTGTATGTTCCTGCTATGAAGTCGTTCATATTCTCGTTTTCACCTGTTTTTGATAATACAGAGTTATATATTATCATTTTTCGGTGTTTTTGACAATATAAAATTCTGTATTATCATTTTTTGGTATTTTTTGATAATAGTGAAATTATGGCATTGGCGTTATGGTGTTACGAACTTCATTAACAATAACGTCCGGTTCAATACCTTCGCCTTGACCTTCGAAGTTGAGGAGGATGCGGTGACGAAGGGCAGGGAGCAACACAGTATCAATATCCGTAAAAGCGACGTTGTAGCGTTCATCGAGGAGAGCCTTGATTTTAGCTGTGAGTGCTATCGCTTGCACACTCCGAATCCCGGCACCGAGGTGAACGTAATTTTTCACAATCTCCGGGGCATCCTCGGAATCGGGATGTGTGGCGCGGACAAGCCGGATGATGTAGCGTTCAACATGCTCAGCGATGATGACTTGCGGGACGAGTCGGCGCATCTCGTTGAGGGTTCCCGCATCCGTCACTTTATCTATTGTGATGTCAGTGCCGGATGTCGTGCGGCGGAGAATTTCCACGATCTCGTCTTCACTTGGGAAGTCGATAAGAAGTTTGAATAAAAATCGATCGAGTTGCGCCTCTGGGAGCGGATAGGTGCCTTCCATCTCCAATGGGTTTTGCGTGGCGAGGACGCAGAAGGGTTCTTCTAACGTGTGGCTGGTGCGTCCGACGGTGACAGTGCGTTCTTGCATCGCCTCAAGGAGTGCGGATTGTGTGCGAGGTGTGGCACGGTTGATTTCATCGGCGAGAATGAGTTGCGAGAAAATGGGTCCCTCTTGGAACTCAAACTGTCTTCTACCGTGTTCGTCTTCAACGAGGAGTGTGGTGCCTGTGATGTCCGATGGCATCATATCCGGTGTGAATTGGATACGCTTGAAGGAGAGATTGAGTGCTTCGCTGAGGGTATAGATGAGTTGGGTTTTGCCTAACCCTGGGATGCCTTCAAGGAGTGCGTGTCCGTTGGCGAGTAGACAGAAGAGGACCCCTTCAATAATCGCGTCTTGACCGACAATGCGCTTTTGGACTTCGGCTTTGACATTGTAAAAAGTTTCTCGGAATTGCTGGATTTGGGTCTCTAAGTTCATATTCTCTCAGACTCGGTAGGTGCGGTTTCTAACCGCACCGGACATTACCGAGTTTATTTTTAACTTCATGAAAGCGCGCCAACTGAGGTGTGAGAAATCTTACCAATTGTCTCGCGTGACATAGAGGGAACGGTTTTCCATTGGAAGTGAGATGTGCTTACCGCCCAGTCGATGCGATTCAATCATGCCCATGAGTGTTTCTTGACTGCGCCGCGCAAGGTGGACGGGTCCCTTGGTTTCACGGTCTTCGTCGAGTGCTTCGGCGATGTCGGTAATGCCCATAACAGTACCAGTGGCACGAGAGGTTTCCGGGAACGGTACTTCTTCAAAAAAGCTCCCGTCCTTTTTTCGGAATTGGATTTCTCGGCTGTTGTTCTGAATGCGGATTTTACCCTCCGTGCCGCAGACCTCGTATTCGGGTCCCGTACCTGCGGTGTTGTAGCCGTGGACACCGTTGGCGTAATGGATGTAACCACAGGCGATACCCGGATCAACATTGAGGCGGTTACCATCCCAATCCGAATCTTCGCAGATAATCGCACCTTGCACAAAGTCCACCTCTGGATCACCCGCGAGGAAGAGGAGCATATCGGCGGCATGGGTCAAACCCCAGAGTGCGGAACCCGCGCCGTATTGTGCGATGGAGCATAGGACCCGACCGATTTCGCCTGCATCGACGAGTTCGCGCACTTTGCGATAGATCGGCATGTAGCGACGTTGGGTCCCGTAGTTGAACTTGACACCGTGCTTTTGAACGATGTCTACCATAATGTCTGCCTCTTCCATCGAACAACAGAGCGGTTTTTCGCAGTAGATACCCTTGACACCGTTTTCGGCAGCGAAGACAGTCATATCGGCATGTGGACCCGGCCGCGTGGCGATACAGACGATGTCGGGTTTCTCTTTTTCGATCATCTCTTGGTAGTCTGTATAGGCGCGTTCGGCTCCGTAGCGTTGCCTGATGGCTTCCGCTTTCTCGGCGAAGACATCGGAGACAGCAACGAGGTCTGTTCGTTCACAGGCGACAGCGGCTGCTGCATGAGAGAAGGGTTGCCATATAAAGGCATCAGCTCTGCCTGCAACTTCGTCGTCAATCGTCGCGCCCATCCGTCCGCATCCGATGAGACAGGCTTTATATGTACGTGGCATGATTTTCTCCTTTGTGAGAGGGACGTTTGGTGAGTTGAGCTTCAAACATCCTGTTTAAAATCGGCCCAACTTTTAAGTCTACCGGCTTTCACATCGGCTTCGGCTTGTTCAAGGCTTTTGACAGTTTCAGGATCACTTGCCAATTCATAAGTTGCTTCCCATGCTTCCTTGTCATAAAGGTAGGTCATATAATCTATAGCGGCTTTGAGTTTTTTATTTGGGAGTCTCTCGATTAACATCATAGCTTGCTTTTGCAGTTTTGCATTCTTCATCACAGAACTCCTTAAAAAAGGGTAATTTGCCTTGGATTTTATTAATATGGTATCAGAAGTCTGAAGCGTTGTCAAGTTTTGAGGTGCGGTTAGAAACCGCACCTACCGTGGTTGGGTGAAGTAAAAAATCACTCACCCGTATAGAGTTTCCCAAAGTAAGGTCGGTATCCTGCGGGACCGGGATAGCCGTTCCAATAAGTCGCATCCGTCGGGAATGCAGCTTCACCGCCGCTGCGGAGCCATGCCATCAATGCCGGATCCGTACCCCGCCGTTCGATTTCATCAATCGCTGCAGCATAAAGTTTCACAACAACGTCTGGATGCTCATTGGAAACGTCCTCTAATCCGCCGAGTCGGACGAGTTTTGAGTTTTCAGGTGTCGTCCCGACCTCTAAGCTCCACTCACGGGTGAAGATAGTAAAGAGATTGATGTTTGGATTTTCTGCGGCGTTCTGCCACCGCTCAATGCTTCCGCCTGAGAGCGCGAGTTCTCTATCACCAGATTCTCCGGCGCGCGCAGGCGTTACGATGTCGTGTCCTTCGATACCGTCAGGACGTACCTCACCCAAGATATTAAGGATTGTCGGGAAGAAATCTTGGGGTTGCACAATGACGTTGCTTCTACCCGTGTCGCCTTCGGGGAGTCGGATAAAGAGTGGCACATGTGCTTCCTGCTGACGAACGGGTTGTCCTTTGCCGAACCTACCGCGTTCACCGACGTTTGTGCCGTGGTCAGCGGTAAAGATGACAGCAGTGTTCTTGTCAAGCCCTGTGGATTCGAGTGCGTCAAGGAATTGTCCGAAGCAGTGGTCCATCCATGTCGTTTTCGCGGCGTATTGCGCTTTGATGTGTTGTTTCGCCTCATCTGAGAGTTGTGCGTTACCGCGCGCACCGAGACTGCGCGGATCCACACGACCGTCGTAACCCGGACGGGTATCGTATTTTTTCATGAATTCAAGTGGTGCGTCCCAAGGTTCATGCGGATCAAAGCAATCTACCCAGAGGAAGAAGTTGTCTCGGTTGACGTTATCTTTTAGGAATTGCGCGGCGGTGTTGAAAAGCCTTGCGCAGTTCCAGTCTTCCGGTTTTTTACGATTTCGATTGGCGCGTGCGTAGCTGCGGAGCATGCCAGATTCGGCGGCTTTGTCGTCGATGCAATCAAAGAGTGGTTGGCGTGTCCAGTTGTCGGGCCATACTACGGTATCGGTAATCCAGTCTCTATCGACTTCTGCGCCGCGAACGAAGGTCCAGGCGTGGAAAGGCCAATCGAAATTATGTCCACCGTTGACGAGATGTGGTGTATCGTGAATGAGTTGGGTAGCATAGCCATTCTCTGCGAGCGTCCACGGTAGCGTTTGACGTTCGTGCCGAAGCGGTTTCCACGGATGGATAGGCGCGCCGTATTGTCCGGTGATGACATCCGTCCGATATGGGATTGTCGGAAAACTGGCACAGAAAGCGTAATCGAATGCCAAGGCTTTAGAGGCGAACCGATCAATGTTGGGTGTTTCTATCCAGTCGTTCCCGTTCGCGCCGATGTAGTCGTAGCGAAGTGTATCAATAACGATATAAACGAGATTCATTTGATTTTTCCTTTGGCGTTACCATTTTGGGATTGCGCCGAGCAGAAGTTTCTGTTGTGATGTCCCTTCTTCTCGGAGTTTTGTGACGCGGGGACCGTCAAACGGTTCACGAGATTTCATCCATGCATTTTGGTAGCACATGAGACAGACCCGTCGGCGTTGTGAGGAGGTATTGGCAGCCCCTCGATGCCATGTCCAACCGTCGAACATGACCGCTTGCCCTGGCGATACGAGTACCCGTTTCTCGTCTGGCAGTTCGACGGGACTCGGCGGCGGACGGAACGGTGCCCTATGGCTACCGGGTTGGATGACGGTCGGACCGGTATCGTCGGTAATTTCGTCGAGATAGTATCCGCAGTTAATCTGTGCGGGGAGACTGCCGTAAGGTGTTCCGTTGGGTGCTACGGGCCAGGGACCGTCGCGATGCCAGTTCTGGTCAGGCGTTCCGGGTTCGGTGATTCGTGCTGTCGCGCTGTGCAGTTGGACGCAGGTACCGAGTATGGCTTCCATCCGCTTTAGAACAGGTGGATTGTCGAGTAAGAACGCGAACCTGTCGTCTTCCTCAAGCAGCTCACCGATGAATTGACTTTTATCGTTGCGCTCGTAACTTTCATCGAGTGCCTCGCGCAGCGACGCAATCTGATCGGGTGTTGCAGCGTTATCAATGATGAGATACCCCCAATTCAGGAAGAAGTTGACCTCTTGTTGCAGCTGGTGATCTAATTCGACATTGAGGGTTGGCGGTACGACGCTGGGATTCGCCATCGGTTATACCTCCTGTATTGCTTCTCGGTCAGCAGTTGCCCATTCTTCCCATCGCTCTTCATCGGCGTGGAGGAAACCGGAGTTGCATCGCGGTTGAAGGTGTTCATCCACACCGAGGAGTCGCATGTGTTGATGATTGTTGGCGGCTTTTGCTGCTTCAATCAGTCTTTGTGTATGTGGACCTGTGTGATGGTCGGTGTGTTTCAGCCATGTCAGATTGTAATAGATGCTGAAGAAATAGCGTAACTTCCCGGAGGTGTTTGGTGTACCCGAGTGAATCAGCCCGTTGTGTGTAATGACGACATCACCGGCTTTCATGTGGATAAGCGTTTCATCGGGATGCGGTTTTGCGCGTTCCGTATCTGCCATCGTAATCGGCTTGCGGTGTGAACCGACGATGACGCGAAGGGGACCGAATTCGTCTGTCAAGTCTTGCAGATAGGAGATGGCGTTGATAGCGTTCGGACGGTGATATGCGTCGGTATACGGCACATGCGCCCACCGGTCGCGGTGCCAACCAGAGGCTCTGCCTTCCGCTTTTTCCTTTTCAATTGACGGAAACGCCGCGAGCGTGAGATTGTCTAATTGCACGAAAGGTCCCATCACCTTTTCGACAAACGCAAGGATTGTGGGATGTGAGACAGCGTGCCACATAAGGTCAGGTGCGAGTTCGAGGGTGTTCCCGAACCATGTTTGCCCGTTGTTGGCTGTGGAGAGTTCGGCATGCTTTTCTCGCCAACTTTGCATCTGTGGTTCGTCAAACACCTTCTCAAAGACTGTGAATCCGTCTTTTTTATACGCTTCAAAGCGTTCGTCAAGCGTTGGCATTGGAGTGTTCCTGTTAATTGTTACGGCACACGGCGTGTGCCTACTACTTTAGCGGAGTCCACTTAGGATTGCTTCGCAGAGTTCCATGGTTTTGACAGCCTCATCAAGGTTCGCAGCAGGAAATGAGACAGGTGTATCGGATTTGACGCAATCGAGGAAATACCTGTTTTGTTCAGTCGTGCCGCCGGTGCCTGCATTCGTAATTTTGTGTTGAGCACCGTCGCAGAAAACGGTACCCTGAGAGACCCCTTCAAGATAGGCGGAGATGTCTCTGCCATGAATCTCATAACGTTCAAGGCGAGCATTCGTGGTATAGTTAGCGATGTGTTGGGCAACGCACCCGTTGTCAAAAAGGATAAGCGCGGCGTGAACATCTTTGTAATCAGAGATTGTTCGTCTGACAACGCTATGGACTTCTTGAACTTCGGCTTCGGCGATAGCGCGGATTGCATCGAGGGCGTGGATAGGGGTCTCCAGAAACATATTGTCCATTAGGTGTTCAGGGAATCTACCGCCTCGTGCCAATTGCGTGATGCTCTTATGGAATTCCCCAACGATTTGTGTTACGGGTCCGCGTGCGGTGACTTGCCGTTTCGCTTCAACAATAATCGGATGAAAGCGACGGTTCCAGCCGACCATTCCTTTTGCCCCTGTCCGTTCCGCTGCCTCGCGCAATCCGACCGTTTCTGCAACGCTCATACCCGGCGGTTTTTCTAAGAGCGTGTGGACACCGCGTTCAAAACACGGGAGTGCCGCTTCGCCGTTGAGGTGTGCAGGGGTGGCAACGAAGATAGCGTCTAAGGTCTCGCCGTCCAATAATGCCTCGATGCTCTCATAACGTGCTGAGATGTTGAACATATCTCCAGCATTGTTCCGTGCTGCTTCAATCGGATCACAGACAGCGACAATATCTGTGTCGTCGAATTCTGAGAGGATTTTTATATGACCGCGGCCTCTGCTGCCGCAACCGATGACAGCCACTCGTAGTTTTGACATGGTTTGCTCCTTTCTGATTAGCGTCGGAGATGGGGTGCCTCCATGACCTCGCGCTGTTCCGGGGACATATCCTCAATATAATTTGGATATGAAATTTGGTGCGCGCCTGCGCTGTAAGCTTGGAATCCGGGGCTGAATTTGTAGAGAAGTGCCCGTCGCTGATGGCTCCCCTTCCATGGGAGTGTGCCGTGCGTCAGTGTTTCGGTGAAAATCACAGCGTCACCTGCCTTGACGTTGACTTCGACGACGTGTTTTTGGTATTGTTCGTACCGTTTCATACTGCTTGGACAAGGAAGGTTTGCCTTATGACTTCCGGGTATGATGGCTAAACCACCATCACCGGGACCTTCGTCAGCGAGCATATATTCCACGACAGTCAAACCCGTGTATATCCGTCCGTATTTGAAAAAATAGGCTTCAGAGAAGTTAGGACGTTCAATCCCACCCCCGTGCAGTGTGCCACCCTCTGTGCCTTTTTCCATCGCTATTAATCCGGGACCGTGGTCGAGTCGATATTGTGTGCCTAAAACCTCTGCAAGGTGGGGTTTAATCTTCGGATGCACGAGCAGGTTGCGGAAAGGTTCACACCAAGGTTTTTCCCATGCGAGCATGCCACCCATATCCATACGGTGTGCTGTGCCAACGAGTGCCGGCGACCCACCCGCTAATGAACTGTCGCGTTCTCTCAGTGCCTCAATATGATGGTCAATGGCGGCGTTACATTCTGAGACTTCTTCGGTTGTTAAGGCATTTTCGATAATGAGGTATCCGGTCAAATCGAATAGATATTTCTGATCTTCGTTCATTGCTGGTTCCCCTTCTGTTACGGCACACGGCGTGTGCCTACTACTTTAGCCTGTTGCTTCTTCAATACTTTGCGGTCTACCTGTTACGTCACCACCGAGCCATCGGTAGGGACGCGGGTAGAGTGCTAAAGATCTGTCTTCCAGTGGGAGTTTGATGGGAACGCTGTTTCGGGTCGCCGAGAGTTTTGCAGCGATTGCGACCTCCAGTGCCTGCCGGAGATCCGCACCGGTAATCCATGGACAGCCATCGCCATCGACAGCCGCCAAAAAAGATCGGATTGAGCCGGTAAGATAGCTAAATTCGCTCCACGGATACGGACTATAGTTGGGGGCAAATCGGATACGGTTGCCGTGCGAGTCATAGCCTTTGAAAATCTCAGGAGGGTTCCAATCCCATCGGACGAGGCATTCATCTGTCCAGACATCTACACCCCGGCACGGTGTCGGTGTTCCAAAGACATTACATTCGAGTCCGTTAGTCAACTGAAAGCGTCCGTTGATGATTAAGCCTTCATCGGTTTCTGCTTCTAAAGCCTCTGAAGGTGTTCCCCACGCAATCACTTCTTCAACTTCGGTGTTGGTGAACAACCGCAGTACGGAGATATGTTGACATCCGCCGCCGGAGATTTCGCCGCCAAATCCGTGAACGCTCGCGCCGCTAATGTCCCCAAATTCGCCACTGTGTAACCGAGATGCTGCTTCCTGAACTTCGTTCATTGCGCGTTGTAGGTTCCCGCCAGCGAATACCACGCCTCGTTCACTACACGCTTCGACCATCGCATCTGCATCTTTAAGACGCGCGGCAATTGGTTTTTCCGTGGAGATACCTTTAACACCGGCTTCAGCACAGGCGATGACGGTGTCTTTCATGTATTTCGTGGGTGTGACAACAACAGCGATGTCTGGGACGTCGTTTGCCAATAGGGTTTCTACATCTGGGTAGAGTGCGGCAACATTGAAGCGCGTGCCAAGGACCTCTCGCCGCTGTGTATTGGCATCGGCGATTGCGACAATCTCTGTGTCGGGATAGGTGGTGTATGCCGCTGCGTAGTTTTGACCCATCCGTCCACAGCCGATGATGGCTACCCGATATTTGGTATCGCTCATTTTCAAGTCCCCTGATTTTGCATGTTAACAACGTTACAAAAGTGTGTCAAGGAAAAAGAGCATATTTCAGTCTAAAAACGTGTTTATTTTTTTTTGTTTTTCGTGTATAATGAATTTAGAGATAAAGATGCTAAGTCATTTTAGTGTTGATGGAAACGACACGATAATTAGGTTGCTTTGATACACTCGGGGTAAGGGAAAATGGCTACAAAAATCGAAAAAAGACTCAATGGTTATGTCCCGAACCTGAATGTGCCTTTTGAGGATTTTCAGCAGCAATTAGCTGCTTTCATTCAATCCGAACGCGAGCAACTGAAAGCCCGTATCTTGGCGGGTGAAACTGGGTTCACGGCGTGTAAAGCCCACACGGAGATGTGGGATACAGTTATTCAGAAGGTTTACGAGGTAGCCTCCTTTCAGATTCGGGATGAATACCAGAAGCAGATTGAAGTGCTAAAGATGCTTCCCGATGTTGATACGGATGACTTAGAGGCAGGATTAGAGGAGTGGTTGCCGGATGTCGCACTCTATGGTGTTGGCAGTTACGGTAGGAATGAGCTCTGCTATTTTTCGGATGTTGATGTTGTATACACCTCTTCTGTGGACTTAGAGGATATTTACGATGAGAGTACACTTGAACTGATCCGATGGTTCTACGACTTTTTTGACAGTCTCCATTCGGTGATTCCGGGGTTTGAATTCAGTTTTATTTATCGTCCGCTCGCAGATATAGCGAAGTGGAATTATCAGGATATGACTGCCTTGATTGATATGCGGTTTATTGCTGGCAATGCGGAACTGACAGAACAATTCCGGAGAGCCGTCCGTTCTGAGAAGTCGGATATTTCCCTCGTGCTGGATTTACTAAAATCAAAAGCGGATGCGTTCAAGGCATCTGAGGACACAATCTATCTGAACCAACCGAATGTGAAGACCGGACGCGGGGGATTACGCACGCTTCAATACGCGCTCTGGATATGTGGGCTCCCAGACTTTACAGCGATTCTGGATCTCTACGAACGATACGCTGACGAGCAGCTCATGCCTTCCCTTGATTTCATGTTTAAAGTCCGAAATCTTCTGCATGTTCTCGCCGATGCACCACACGATGATCTCTCCTATCACCCTGAAAGAGGAGACGCGCTTCAGACGGAAGTCGCTCGGGTCCTCGGATTTACAGACGAAACCGACGAGGGACGTTATGCGTTTATGGCGGCGTATTATGCTAAAGCAAAATATCTCCATTTCAAGGCGGAACTTCTCATCCGGAAAATGTTAGCAAACGGGATTCCAATCTCGGATGTCTTGGCTGTCAGAACGGACATGTTGTATTGCATGGACAATAACTTCGGTGAGCTGGATACGAACGAACTCTTTCAGTTGTTCACCTACTTCCAACAGTACGACTTTGAGATTGATGCGTCTCTTTCTACATTTATTTCTCGGTATGTTCATGCGTTTGATTGGCGTTCTTTCCAGAAGCGGATGGTGGAATTGATAAACACACCCGGAGATGTTGAGAAAACTTTGACCCGTCTACACCGACTTAATATTCTGTCGCGTCTGGGTGAAGGGGGGGCACTCTTTGAAAAGGCGATGATGACCCGGAGCGAACGGAGTCTGGATCCATATACTGTCGGGAAGCATACACTCGTTGCGATTGGTCATCTTGATGAAATTCGGGCAACAGAGCCGAGTAGCCCGTTTGGTGGTGCCCGATTTAGCTCGCCGATGTCGCCATCGCCGGCTTCTGAATTGGAGGATCTTAATGCAGCGTTTCGTTCCCTTTCGGATCCAACGCCTCTCTATATGGCACTTTTCCTGCACGATATAGATAAACCCGATCCGACGCATCCAGCGACAGGCGCAGAGAAAGCGAAACGTATTGCCCCGGAATTCGGCTTCAACGCACAGCAGACAGATGACATTTGCTTCCTCATCCGAGAACACTTGGAGATGATAGATTTGGCGCGTTATCATCATTGGGATGAAAGGACGATTTCCGAATTTTGTAAGAAGGTGAACTCTCTGGAACGTTTAACGGCACTCTATCTACTGACGTATTGCGATTCCAAAGCCAACGGTTCACAGAACTTCAGTCATGTCGTTAAACATAACCTGAAGAGTTTGTACGAAGCCGCGCGGACCCGCTTTGTTGGACAGGAAGAAACACAGTGGGGTGCCTTCGCACCTGTTGAAGAATTCCAGCAATTTTTGCACCACATGCCGGTTTCCTATCGTATTAGTGTCTCTCCTGAAGAGATAGCGATGCATATAAAAATGACGGCGCAAATTGAGAGCGCAACGCTGAAAGCAGAAGACACGCCGAGTACGGGAGTTGTTCAATTTGTTGACCGACCTGGATTTACGGAGCTCCACCTATGTAGTCCGAGTCGTATCGGGAAATTGCACACAGTGAGCGGACTTTTCTTCGCCAACGGCATAGATGTCCGAGACGCGCGCGTCTACACCAAGCAAGATATCAACGTTGAATTGGAAATCTATCGGCTCGTGCATCAACCGCCGCATCATAGTGGGGAGCCGATGCCGCTTGATGAGGAACTCAAACGCGATCTGGATTTTGACATACGCAGTCTGCTGGCACAGGAAGTGACGCTTGAGGAGGTTTTTGATAGACACTACGTGAATATGAGTGAAACATGGCTGGTTGATGAAGTTAGTGTTGAGACGACGCGGAGTTATACGGAGATTGTTGTCGTTGGTGAAGAAAAGGTTGGATTTTTGCATTACTTCAGCGGTATTCTTACCAAACTCGGTCTAAATGTTCAGATGTGTAAGTGCTCAGGTTTAGGTGGACAGGCAATCGATCGGTTCTATGTGCAACAAGTGATTGATCCAAAAGCGGTGCACGCCGATATTATGGCTGCATTAGACGCTGAGAACGGAAAATAATTTTGGTTGAGGAGAGAGGTATGAAACAACGCGTCCTTATTACAGGTGCGGCTGGTCAAGTCGGTACGGCACTCTGGCAGGCATGGGAAAAACAGGACACCTACACACTAACGTTGATGGATATTAATCCCATTGCGCAGGCGGAGTCGCGCGTGGTGATAGCAGATATTCGCGACTATGCTGCGATGAGAGAATTATGTCAGAATCAAGATGTCTTGGTACATCTGGCTTACATCCGTCAGGACTCGCTTGGAAAGAATCCGGGTGAAGTGAGCGACATCGGGGCATCTATGACCCTGTTTGAGGCGGCACGCGAGCAAGGTGTCCAAAAGATTGTTTATGCGAGTACGAATCACGTTTCAGGATGGAATGAGCGGTTGAGTTCGCCACCCCGGTTCTCTACCGGTGATCAATTTCGTCCTGATAGTTGGTACGGTGCGATGAAGGGGATGGCAGAGATTGCAGGACGTTATCTCGTTGATGCACACGATATGCGGTTCATCAGCATCCGAATCGGGACTTTCAGCGGCACATATCAGCCGAGTGGAATCCGCCACTGTAGCACACTGCTAACACCGCGAGACTGTGTACAACTTTTTGGATTGGCTGTGGATTACGACGGACCTGTTAAATACTTGATTACTTATGGACGTTCGGCGAATTCCGATGGGTATCAGCAGAGCTTCCTTGATATAAGCGGTGCGGTCGAAGTTCTGGGATATCAACCGGAGGATAATTTGGTTAAAACCCATCTTCACAAATTTCTGTCGGAATAGTCATCGGCTTGTCCCTTGGGTGCCTTATGCGTGAAAATCCTGACTACAACGACATCTACTATCAGAATATGACTGCCCACTCCCAGATAATTGACATTGTAACCGAACGTATTATCCCACTCAGCGAGGTAGCCGCGCCTATTGATTGGGAGGTGCTCTTCGGGAATTCACATCCGGTCGAAATAGAAATCGGATTCGGTAAAGGACGTTTCCTACTTGAAGCGTCGAAACGACATCCGAAAGTTAACTATATCGGGGTGGAACGTGCACAGAAGTACGTCGGATTGACGCGGGAACGGTTTGAAAAGCACATGCGGCATTTCGAGGTGGATAAAGCGTCTGGGACATTCTCAAATGTGCGTCTCGCGTGGACAGATGCAAACTACTTTGTGACCCGATATGTACCAGCGGCATCTGTACAGGCGTATCATATCTATTTTCCCGATCCGTGGCCCAAAAAACGGCAGCGAAAACGCCGAATCTTTCGGAATCAGGAATTTTTGTCTGCATTGACATCTACGCTCAAATCGGATGGTGGTAGACTTTATATCGCGACGGATTATGAAACGTATTTCTGGGAGATTCAAGAACGGCTTTCACAGGTGAATGCTTTACGTCCTGTTGCGGAGAATCTCGGTCCAGATCGCGATATTGCGACGAATTTTGAGATGAAGTATACCTTGGAGGGTAGGGAAATCTATCGGACGGTATATGAGAAATCCTAATTTATCACTAACGCCTTGAGAACTTAAAAAAATGAAATCAGAGCAACTCAGTAATACCACACCTGAATTGTGGCACTCTCTTCCAAATGTGCCGGGGGTTTACCTAATGAAAGCCTCGGACGGCACTGTTATTTATGTTGGAAAGGCTGTCCGTTTGCGAAGTCGAGTACGTTCCTATTTTTCGGTGCAGCTTGCAAACCGAAAACTTGCAGACAAAAGTGGTGAGAAATCCGTGCACGCTCTGACCTCGCAGATGATACGATATGTCACGGAGATCGATTACATCGTCACGGAGACCGAGGTTGAAGCACTAATTTTAGAGAATAATCTCATTAAGGCGCATCAGCCTCGCTATAACGTAAAGCTTAAAGACGATAAACGCTATCCATATCTACGCGTGACCGTCAATGAACCCTTTCCACGTATCCATATTACGCGTAGAGCCGAGAACGACGGTGCGCGGTATTTCGGACCCTATGTTCATGTGCGTTCCACACGCCATATCCTCAAGCAGTTGACGAAACTATTTCCTATCCGTACCTGTACCCTGCCACTCAAAGAAAAAGGCAATAAATATCGGGCCTGTTTGGATTATCACATCGGACGCTGTCCGGGTCCGTGTGCCGATAAAATGGATGTTCGAGATTACGCCGAGATTGTTCGCAAGGTGTGTCAGTTCTTGGGTGGGAATACAGACGCTGTTGTTAAAGAGTTGACAGTGCAGATGGAAGCGGCTGCGGAGGCACTCGATTTTGAAACGGCGGCGAAATATCGGGATACGCTGAAAGACGTTCAACAAGCGATTACCACGCAGAGTTTAGATAGTGTTTCTGCTGCAGATGAGGATGTTATCGGGATTGCCGCTCGGACTGATATCGCCTGCGTGCAACTTCTGCGGGTACGGGATGGTAAACTTCTTGAACGTGAGCACTACTATCTCAACGATGCCGATCCGAAATCTCTCGCGACGGCGTTGAGTGCTTTTATTTCGCAGTATTATCAGAACGCTGTTTTTGTGCCAAAGACGATTGTTTTACCAATGCCGATTGAAGGTGCGGAGCTGATTGAAGCTTGGCTGAGCGAAAAACGGGGGAACCGCGTCGCGTTGCACGTGCCGAGAGCGGGTCGGCTCAGGAAGTTGCAGGCTTTGGCATCGAAGAACGCCGAGATTCTGCTGACACAGCGTGAGCAGAATGTGGTTTATGGCAGTGGGGTTGATCCTGCGCTCGTTGAACTACAGGAACTGCTTGGGTTATCGCATCCCGTCAGACGGATTGAGGCGTATGATATTTCAAATCTTGGTGATAGGTTCGCCGTCGGCTCGATGGTGGTTTTGGAAGATGGAAAACCGGCTTCGGGGGAGTACCGCCGGTTTAAGATTCGTACAGTTAAGGGTCAGAACGATTTCGCGATGATGCAAGAGGTGATCACCCGCCGTTTCCGCCGTGCCCTCGCAGATGATGAGAAATTTAATAAGCTGCCCGACCTAATGTTGATTGATGGGGGCAAAGGACAACTCAGCGCAGCGCAGAAGGCTATGAACTTTTGCCGCAGCTTGCGAGGCAAAACTTGCTATTCAAAAGATGCTGCGTCCAGTCTTCCTGATATTCCGATGATTGCGCTTGCGAAACGGATTGAAGAAATTTTCGTTCCCGGTAAGTCAGAGTCAATTGTCTTGCGGAAAGATAACCCGACCCTACATACAATTCAGCGGTTACGAGACGAAGCGCACCGATTTGCGGTGACCTATCATCGACGGCTCCGGCAGAAGTCGCTAAGCGTCTCGGTACTTGACGAAATTCCGAACCTCGGTCCGAAACGGAAACAGGCACTGCTGCAGCATTTTGGTTCGATTGAGGCGATTCGGGAGGCGAGTTTGGACGGCCTGCTCTCTGTGAAAGGAATACCCCGCAGTGTCGCAGAGAATATTCGGAAGCATCTCTGATTTGCAATGTTAAAGTGCCGCGGCGGACTGCACGGATTTGTGCAATTTGTTTACTGTGTTGCACTGATCTGGGCAGTTACAACACGCAGATTCGCGGACTTGTAGCGTGAGTATAGTGTTTTTGGGTTGGCATGTTATTTGCAACAACTATTTGCAGTCTTAATGTTGGTGCTGGCGCGATTGCAAAATGCGAAGCAGTGTGTCAGCTTTAATTTTGAGTATCTTAAATCCTACAAAATATAAAATAAAAAAATGAGAGAAAGAAACATCAAAATCGCGGCTATCTTACTCATCCTATTGAGCGTTGTCGCGTTGCACGTCCGGCTCTATCGGTTCGCAGAAATAACACATGATGGTGCGTTACAAGTGCTGGTCTGCTTGGGACGCGTCGTCGGGATAGACACAAGCGACGAAGCAGATCAAGTTTTATCGTTCCGAATCCTCTCTGGACAATTCCGTGGCGAGATGATTCAGGTGAACAATATCTGGACGGGCCGCGCCTTTGGGGACCGTGTCATACGGAAAGGTGATGTCCTGTTTCTTGATATTCCGCTTCGCGATCCGATGAATCCGAGAATTGACACCGTTTCAATGCGTGAGTACTTTCGTACGCCGTTTCTGCTTTATCTGGCGGGTGTATTAGGGGTGTTGATGATACTCGTCGCTGGTATGAAAGGGGTCCGGGCGATTCTGACACTCTTTGTTACTGCGCTGACTGTGCTTTATGTCTTAGTTCCGCTAACTGTTGCTGGTTACAATCCGATCGCAATTGCCCTCCTGATTGCTGCCTTTCTGACGTTCACGACTTTCCTACTCATCACAGGGTTTAGTTACAAATTGATCTCTGGTGTAATTGGTACCCTCGGTGGATTAGCTGCTGTCGGGGTATTGTCCGTCCTGAGCCAACACGTGATGGCACTAACGGGCTTGGCGCAAGAGTTCGGTTTCTTGGAACTCGGTCTTGCGTTGTGGCGTACCTCCAGTTCGCATGGCTGGAATTTCACGGGTATTCTCTCGGCGGGTATCATTTTGGGTGCCGTTGGTGCGATGATGGACGTGAGTATGTCTATCTCTTCAAGTGTGCATGAGGTCAAGCAGGTGAACCCGAACATCACCGTCCGCCAAGCCATCCGCGCCGGGCTGAATGTCGGTCGCGACATTATGGGAACAATGGCGGATACGCTCATCTTTGCTTACCTCGGTGCCCACATGATGACAATGCTTCTACCCCGCATCGACTTTCCCGAAGTCGGGATCCTCTATCCATTCCTACGTCTCGTTAACGATGAAGCGACAGCAGTTGCGATTATTCAAGCGGTGGTAGGGACGATCGGATTGGTACTCACGGTTCCGATTGCTGCAGCGGTTGCCGGTTTTCTGACCCAATACGCAAAGGTTGATAAGTCCGAGATTCACGAGGACTTGCCTTCGGAGGAAGAATTAGAGGAGTTATTCCGTGCCGATCCGCCTCGCAGCAAAGCCCGGATCGCTGTACCTATTGCTATGGCGCTCGTCCTGATTGGTACGGTCTTTGTTTACTATCGTACACACGAACTCTCTGCGACGATCTCTGAGCAACGCGATGCCGAAGGAAATCCGATTAATAAGTCGGAGTACGCCAAGGGTAAAGTCATCCGATTGCTTGAGTCGAACGGTAATTTCCTTTTTAATATTGATGGCAGTGCTGCAGGTGAGTTGGACAATCGTATCGTGCCACAAGTTTTGCGTGAGGAATTCAAGCGTCAAGACATCCTATTTTCAGATGAGGTGAATGTCTCAGTCAAACCGTGGAAAGACAGCCGTTGGCTGCTCTTGGATGAGAAGTACGAGCAGACCTATAGCGTCCGGGCAATGGCGGATAGCGAGGAGAATGTCCTCAAGGTCTATGAGTCAAAGAGTGAGCATCATATTCTTGAGGTGGAGATGCTCAGCGGGATGTATAAGGGCAGACGCTTGGTCTTACGGAACATTGTGAATCACAATATGCCGTTGTTGAGCATTCCGGCGGAACCTGGAGATGTTATTCTCTGCCGTGTCGCCGGAGACCCTGATCAGATAGGTCTCGTGAACATCGTTCAAGATTACGGCAGAGACCGGTTTCTGATTTGGATGGTAGGCGGGATGCTCCTGCTGATTATCGTCGTCGGTAGGCTTGAGGGGATCCGGACGGCGTGTGCGATGCTAATTTCTGCAGCGGTCATCTACTTCTTCATGTTGCCCTTAATCTCGGAGGGTGCGAATGCTGTGTTCGTTGTGACGCTGACATCGGGTGTCGTGGCATTTGTGTCTCTCGTATTCGTCATCGGTCCGAGTCGAAAAACTTTTGCAGCGGTGCTTGGAACGATGGGTGGGATTTTGGTCGCTGGCTTAATTGTGCTGTTTGCGCAGCAGCACCTCCATTTTTCGGGGTTGGAGAATGCGATTTCCGCCGATATCGTTGAAGCGACGCGCACGCCGCCGTTCGATTTCGTGCAAATCCTCTTGGCGGGTATGCTGATGGGGGTATTGGGGGTCGCTGTTGACGGTGCGATTGAGGTGGCATCGAGTATGGAGGAGATTCGTAGAGCGAATCCGAATATGCCGACATGGCGACTGATCGCCTCCGGTCTGAACGTAGGCACGGACATCCTCGGCACGATGGTGAATACGTTGGTCTTCGCGTATCTCGGTGTGGAGCTGCTTTTGGTCGTTACGATTGCAGCACCAAATCTCGACTTTTTCAAATCACCGCCGGTGCAGTTATTGAGTATTGGTGTTGTCTCTGCAGAAATCGTTCGGTTGCTCGCTGGAACGTTGGGTCTGGTCTTGGCGATACCGATTACGGCGATAATCTGTGCGTTCTGGAATCCGAAATCTTCAGCATAAAGATGGGATTAATCCGCTATATACTAAAGTTGAACTTACCTTAGTTAGGGGGTCCTCCCGGTGTTAGAGGGTACTTTCCTTCGGCGATCAATCTTTGTCGGGCTTCTTCCAAGCGTTCCTCCCAATTAATCGCTGTTGGATTTTCACCATACGCTTTTATAAGTTTTCCTGCTTCTTCATCCATAAGCCTCTCTCGCTCAAGATAAACCTCGACTTCTTCTTTGTTGGCAAGGTAATAAAGGATGGTGGCGTAGATTTTTTCCATGGATAAAGTCGGAAAACGGCGTAGCAGCTCATCAGGTCCTTTACCTTCTTGATACTTGTTCAACACATGTTGAATAGCGATGCGATGTCCCTTAATACGTATGTCAATTTCGCTATTGAAGTCGAAGTAATCTCGGAGTTCCATTTTCTACCTCTGGTTCTGCGGGAAATATTGTATGACATCTTGATATTGTTCAGGCTTGAAGGATTCCCAAATCCTACGCAACTCCTTGATGTAAGTCCCAATAGAGGTCCGTTGTGGAAAGCAGAGAATTCCCGGTACATGCCTACCCGCCTGCAAATGTTCAATAAGATGCCTGGACATTGTGGTTCGATTGTTCGTAACGAGAACATAGTTGTTGCGCTCAATCCACATCAGAATGTCTGGATCGGGTGTTCCGAGTGGAGGCACGTCCGCGTCTCCAATGAGTCTGACGTGCATTTCGGCGAGTTGTTCCTGAATCGCCCGTTTGAGATGTTCATCTAAGAGAAACCGGGGTTTCATGCAGGTTCATCCCAGATCGGATCAAATTTCCCTTCGGCGATCTGTTTTTCCCGATCTTTTCGCAAGTGTTCTCTTTCTTCAACGAGTCGTCGTATTGACCTCTGAGTTTGCCGCCATTCCTTGTCTAATTTTTTTTTCTCTTGTTTCACGCGTTCTAAATAGGCTGTGACCTCCGTTTTGTTTGCTTCGTAGTAAAGGAGTGTGGCATATATTTTCTCTAAAGGCAGTTTTGGGAAACAACACAGAATTTTCTCGGGCTCTTTGCCTTGTAAATGCTGTTCTAACACTTCGTCAATATAGACGCGATACCCCTTGATGCGGATGCTGGTTTCATCAATGAAGTCAAAATGGTCTCGTACATCCATAGTTTGCCTCCTTTTTGGCGATATTAAAATTGTACATGGAAGCGTGAAAGAAGTCAAGAATAGTTGTCGGTCATCAATTTTAGTTTTCTCTGAGAGAAAAACGCTGACTGCTATGAAGCACAAGCCCCACGCTTTAGCGTGTGGGTACCTATGACGTTGAAGGGTTATGGCATTGGGCACCACGCCATTACCGTCCCAAAGCTCGCAAAGGTGCTATTTTCACCGCTTGTTAGGATGCGCGAACCTTGGACGACAATCCGTGCATCGCGACTCGTAATTTTATAACTGACGGGCGCATCTTTGGCAATCAACGGTTCACCGTTTGCGTCCTTGAGTTTGTCGAGTCGATAGTGGACTGAACGATGTGCAGGTACCTTGAATTCGCAAGAGACATTTTCCAGACTCAGATCCTCATAAAGCACCTCTAAGAGGCAACGCGTATCTCTATCAGCGGTGTTAGAGATACAGATAGACTCATGTGAGAAATACCCGCCGCCGTGCGCTTCCCATTCCTGTTCCGCTGGGGTTAATACCGCCATGTAGCCATCTGGAATAACCCACAGATAAGCCCCATCGCCGTCTGAAGTGTAGGATTTAAGTGCCTCTGCTATTACCTCCGGTTCTTCTGCCACCTGATCCAGCGAAATCACAAGAAATCGGGAGTAACTTCTAATTCCGTTCACAGAGCTTTCGTGTGCTAACTCCCCTCTCACGTTCAAGCATAATGTATTATCTCCTAACATCATGAGGTGACTTACGCCTTGTGATGCAAGCCAATCGCCGAATGCGTCATTCAAGAGGGTTGTTAGGGTTTCAAGCGAGATACCCGCTTGTTTATAATGTTCAATCGTCGTCAGTACTTGTTCAAAATTCATCTAATTCTCCAGATTTACGGGCATTCGGGCGTAAAGCCCGATGCTTTAGCTTTGGGATATAAGCCAGTTGCGTGCGTGTGTCAAGAAAATAAACTTGACTTTTAGTGTAAATTGTGGTATAATTCTTCTATCAGGCTGGCAGACATGCAAAGCATTGTCGCTTGACAATGTGTCTGCCTACCCACTTTGCAGGGGTTAAAAGTCTGATGTCTGATATACCATGAAAACCTACAAATACAAAATCGGGAAACAATCTAATTGTGTTCGTCTTGGCAACCTGCTTGACGATCTGTGGCAGGTGCATAAGTATTTCCATGAGTGGCAACGTCAACGTTATAAGGACGGTCTGCCTTATGCGAACCACGCTGCGATGTGTGAACATTTGACTGATTTGAAACGCACGACGCACCCGCATTGGAAAGCACTGCCGAGTCAAGCCATGCAAGAAGAATTGAAACGGATACACTTGGCGTATGAACGTTTTTTCAAGAAGCTTGGCGGTAGACCGAAGATTAAGAAACGGCATAAGTTCAAGTCCTTGACGCTGAAACAAGCAGGTTGGGTGTTAAAAGACAATCGCCTCATCCTCAACTTCAGAAAATGGGAAAAAGGGAAATGGCGACATGACAAAGTGGCGTATACGTTCCATAAGCATCGCCAATGGCATGGAAATATCAGTCGTATCACGATAAAGCGTGGGGCTTGCGGTAATTATTGGCTCTATATCTTGACCGATTTTGTAGAAACCAAACCGCTGCCAACAACGGGTAAGAGTGTTGGGGCAGACTTCGGTATGAAAGACGCATATTTGACACTTTCGACGGGTGAAAAGATACAACACCGCCAACCTTTGAAACAATCCTTGAAGAAACTTCGGTCTCTCAACAAAGCACTTAGCCGTAAGGTCAAAGGCTCTAATGGTTGGTGGCGGTGTGTGGGACAACTCGCCCGCCTCTATCGGAAAATCAGCAATCAACGTAAAGACTTTCAGTGGCAACTCGCCAGCAAACTCTGTAAGAAGTTTGATACGATTGTGCTTGAAACATTGAACCTTGACGGCATGAAACGCCTGTGGGGACGCAAAGTCTCCGACCTTGCTTTCTACCAGTTTGTTGAGATTTTGCGATATAAGTGTGAAAAACATAAGCGTCAGTTTCTTCAAATCGGGCAGTGGACGGCTACAACGAAACCGTGTAGCGACTGCGGATTTCATAACGAAAACATAACTTTGAACGATAGGCAGTGGATATGTCCTGAGTGTGGGTCTCACCACGACCGAGACATCAACGCTGCAATAAACATTTTGCGGGCAGGGATAGCCGTCCCTTGACGATATGCCTGTAGAACACTACAGGGAAACGCCCGTTGGTGGAGACGGAATAAGACGGTGGACTCTATGAGAAAACCGCACTGTCTATGAAACCGAAGCCCACGCCTTTAGACGTTGGGTGCTATCACACCATCCATCGTTCACCGATACCGAGAAATGCCATCAGTACCTCCAAAAGCACGCTCTCAGCATCTTTTCCGACGAACTGACGGTGTATATCAATATAAGTGCCGTAATCGGTCGCCCATTCACGAAAATAAGTTTCATATTCCCATCCCTCTGCGGTACGGCGTAAAGCCGATCTGTCGGGATGGGGGAGTTTCTGTGTTAAGAGCTCCTGAAGTTGTTTAGCGGTGGGTATCCACAAGTCTTTTGCGTTTTCTGAATCAGGTTGAAGTGCCTGAATCTTAGGGTGTCGGCATTGTTCTAAGTATTTTTGCGAAAGCATCTGTTTTTTGGATGGCTTCATTTTCGATGCCTCTACGTCAATTTTAGAAATATTATAGGGTGAGAACGTTTGGGTGTCAATATTTTCTGTTAATTCATCACAAATTTTTGTCACCTTTTCACAGATATTGCGTTTTACTAAAGCATGTTCTCATATTTTATTTACACATCAAAAATCTCGAAAAACCAAGAAAGGAAAGGACAATGAATTTCCTAATTGTACTCTCTGTGGTATGCGTGAGCGTGCTTGTCAAATTTTCCAGATACGAATAGCCTATCACACAACGAAATTTCGCTTGCAATTTCGCCCTAACTCATGTATAATTTGGCATCGTTTCGTCCGCTGATAACGTCCGGAGAAAATAGATGCCAGACCTTAATATCAAGCCCACGCACAAGCCCATCAAAACGTACTACACCGAACTCGAAAAATATGCACGGCACGGTGCCGAAAACGAAGGCACCGTTCGTGCTGCCTTTCAAAATCTCCTCCAGCATTACTGTTCCCGATCCGATCTCACCCTCCTCTGTGAAAAGACACATTACACGCCAGAGAAAAAACGGATAACGCCTGACGGTGAAGTTGTTGATGCCTTTGGCTTGCCATACGGCTATTGGGAAGCAAAAGATACATAGGATAACCTCTACACTGAGGCAGACAAGAAGTTCGCCGCAGGCTACCCCTCGAAAAATATCGTCATCCAGTCCCCAACCCATGCCCTCCTCTATCAACACGGGCAGCTCCAACTTGACCTTGACATCAGCGAGCCGGGAAACCTCGTCCACATTCTCCAGACCTTCTTCGCCTATCAAGAGGAGAACATCTCCGCATGGTACACCGCAGTCGCCGAATTCAAAGAGACAGTCCCGGAGCTCGGTGAAAAATTAGCAGCACTAATCAAAACCGAACGCCAAAGTAATCCACATTTTCAGGAAGCGTTCACCAACTTCCATCAACAGTGCCAAGCCTCCATTAATCCGAATCTCTCCGTTGCTGCCGTGGAGGAGATGCTCATCCAGCATCTCCTAACAGAACGCATCTTCCGCACTGTGTTTGATAATCCCGACTTTACCCGCCGAAATATTATCGCCCGTGAAATTGAAAACGTGATTGATGTACTAACCGAGCGAACCCTAAACCGATCCGAGTTTCTCCGCCCTTTAGAGCCGTTCTACGCCGCGATTGAGCAGACTGCCGGTACGATTACCGACTTCTCTCAAAAACAAGGTTTTCTCAACACCGTCTACGAGCAGTTTTTTCAGGGTTTCTCCATCAAGGTTGCCGATACACACGGCATCGTCTACACACCTCAACCTATCGTCGACTTTATGGTGAAAAGCGTTGAACACATCTTACAAACCGAGTTTAACCGCTCTCTCGCGGATACGGGTGTGAATATCATTGATCCCTTCGTCGGTACTGGGAACTTCATCGTCCGCATCATGCAGGAACTCGACCCCATCTCGCTGGAGCGAAAATACACTGCTGACCCACCCGAACTTCAATGTAACGAAGTGATGCTCCTACCCTACTACATCGCCAACCTGAATATCGAACAGCAGTTCTACACTGCCACGAACCGATATGCCCCTTATGAAGGTATCTGTCTGGTAGACACGTTTGAAGTGGCAGAAGAACGCCAGATGCATCTCTTCACGCCTGCCAATACCGAGCGCGTCGAAAAACAAAAAGAGACCCCGATGTTCGTCGTTATCGGCAACCCACCCTACAATGCAGGACAGGTCAATGAGAACGACAACAACAAAAATCGCAAGTATGAGACGATGGATGCGCGAGTGCGAGAGACATATTCACAAGACTCTCAAGCGACGAATAAAAACGCACTCACGGATCCTTACGTAAAGGCGATTCGATGGGCATCGGATCGGATTGGTGAGGAAGGGGTTGTCGCTTTCGTGACCAACAACGGTTTTCTTGACGGGGTAGCCTTTGATGGTATGCGAAAACATCTCGCTAAAGACTGCGATGCGATCTACATTCTGGACTTGGGCGGGAATGCAAGGCGGGGATTGAAGGTCTCCGATGCCAATGTATTCGGGATTCGGGTGGGTGTGAGCATCAACTTTTTCATAAAGAGGAATTCTGTAGGAGTTGGGTCTCCGAACCTTTACTACTATCAAACAGACGAACTGTGGAACAGAAAACAGAAATTCGATTTTCTCAATGAGAGTCAACATGCAGGCGGTGTTGTGTGGGAATCTATTCAACCTGACTCGCGACATACATGGTTTACTAAAGGTCTCCACGCCGAATTCGACACCTTTATCCCTATGGGGAGTAAAGCAACGAAAGCGGAAAAGGGCATAGCAGCGAACGTGATTTTTAGTATCTATGGTCGCGGAGTTGTAACCTGTCGCGATGCTTGGGCTTATAATTTTAACAGAAACACCCTCATAGAGAATATGCAACGGATGATTGAAACGTACAACACAGAAACGGATAGATGGAAACGGCAAGAAAGCAAGGGAACAGACATTGATAGTTTTGTAGTTTCTGATGACACCAAAATCAGTTGGAGTGAAGCACTCAAACGAAACTTGCAAAGGGGAAAAACATCTGATTTTTCACAAGAAAAGGTCAGAACCTCCTTCTATCGACCTTTTACCAAGTCAAACCTCTATTTTGACAGAATGATGACGGAGCGTGTATACGTCTTTCCATCTATCTTTCCGATACCAGAAACAGAAGCAGAAAATCGGGTGATTTGTGTTCCGGGAATCGGTGGGCGTGCTGCGTTTTGGTGCTGTATCACGGATGTTATTCCTAATACCTCCGTTATTCCTGTTGATGCCAATCAGTGCTTCCCTTTCTACACCTACGACGAGGACGGCACAAACCGCCGCGAAAACATCACCGATTGGACGTTGACACACTTCCGAACCCATTACCGAGACGACACCATCACCAAATGGGACATTTTCCACTATACCTACGGACTCTTGCATCACCCCGACTATCGCCAGAAATATGAAGCGAACCTCAAACGCGATCTGCCGCACCTCCCAACCCCCTGTCAAGGGGCGAGGGGGTTGCAGCCGATTTCTGGGGATTTGCCAAAGCAGGCGAACGGTTAGCAGATCTCCATGTCAACTACGAATCCCAACCCGAATACGATAAACTCAAATTCGTTCAGAACCCTGACGTACCGCTTGATTGGCGTGTCGAGAAGATGAAACTCTCCAGAGACAAAACGCAGATTATCTACAACAATTTCCTCACAATCGATGATATTCCTCCGAAAGCATTTGACTATCGACTTGGCACCCGTTCTGCTTTAGAGTGGATCGTGGATCAGTACCGTGTCAAAATAGACAAACGGAGCGGCATTGTTAACGACCCGAACCGTGCAGACGATCCGCAGTATATTGTCCGGTTGATTGGGAAGGTGGTTACGGTAAGTTTGGAGACGGTGAAGGTTATTGAAAACTTACCTGAATTAAGTTTCTGAAAATTTCGGTAAGAGTTGTTCCACTTCCTGTCCGTTCATGAAGATTGCCTTTATCTTCGCTGGCGAGGTTTCCCAACCTCGCCTAATTTCCAAGACGCACGTTGTATCAAAGATAAGCCTCCTTAGCCCCGTAGGGGCAGCATATTTATAGACAGAGATTCTACCCACCGCTTCAGCCCCGTAGGGGCGGCATGTTTATGTCATCTCGATTTCTCGATTCCCCTTGATTTTTCCTGTTAAATGTGCTACTGTTTTAACGAGGACAGCAATGGAGGGTTGGGAGGATCTATTATGGGCAAGTTACAATTTGAAATTGAGCAAACCCATAATTCTTTGCATGAATAATTTAGAAATTTTTACGTCCAAAGAATGGGACGAGAACGAAGAACGAAAGCGGGAGTTGATAGAACTTGTTGCCTCTGGCGAGGCTATGCTTATGGTTGGATCCGGGAGTAGCGCGCGTGTTCGCTATGTAACTTGGGATGGACTTCTGCAAGAATTAGAGAATTTAGCTAATAGATGTGGTGCCGGTCTTGATCAAACGCGGAAAGGTGATGCATTAGCATACGCTGAAGACATCAAATCACACATCAAAAATAAAACGGGTGACTTAGGCAGATATTATGCTTTGCTTGATGAACTTTTTAAACCTAAATCTCCAGCCTATGATGAATTCCACAGAATGCTGGTTGATCTTCCTGTTAGAGGCATCTTAACTACAAATTACGATACTGTCCTTGAAGCAGCATTGGTAGAAAAAAAGGATGAAGCATTACGAGAAGGTAAAAAGATTCCTCCTATAGATGGGACCCCTTTGGTAATTGGACCAGATGCGCCTCGACTCATTCACGAATTCTTGCTATCAAGACATAATGATCCTCATATACCACAACGAATTGCACATCTACATGGAATATATAGGTATCGAGAGAGTATTATTTTGAGTGTCTGTGACTACATTAAAAATTACGGGCTGCGCGTTGAACAACCGGATGAAGATCCAGAAACTGAGGACAAATGGACGTTCCATCGGAAATTGTTGTGGGCTGTTTTAGCAACCCGTAGGGTCGTTTTTGTAGGGTTCAGTATGGAGGATCCCTATTTTAAGAAGATGTTAGAAATTGTCAGTGCAGACTTGTGGGGGTGGAACAAATCCATTCACTTCGCAGTTATGGGTATATCTACCGGAGATGATGAAGATACCAAAGATTCAAAGGACAAAGCCAAAAGGCTCAAGGACAAATATGGTATTGCCACCGTATTTTACGAGGTTTTTAAAGATTCACATCAGCGTTTGGAGGATCTTTTCACTGAAATCGTAGGGCAATGTGAGAGTAGAGAGCGATCTATTGAAAATGCCCAGAACCTATCAGGCGATAGTGATCCTTCTGACGATGACGAATCGAAATCCGTGTCAAGTGGATCGAGAGATATATTGAATTGGATTAAACAAGAAGGTCGGCGTATAATAAGGAGAATGAGCGATGAAGATTAAGCGGGAAAAACTACTTAATGATTTGCGAGACTTTGCCGCGCGAGGAAATGGAGTCATTATAGGAAGTCCGGGGGTCGGGAAAACGTACTTACTAAAAGAACTCTACCTAAGCTTAGAATCTCTTGAAATACCGGTATTCATACTTCCTGTTGATCAACTTGGAGATGGTACTGACAAAACTTTACGCGAAGAGTTGTCTTATGAGGGCGATCTGATTGAAAGATTGAAATCCGTTCCTATCTCAGACCAGAAAGCAATCTTATTATTTGATGCCTTTGACGCAGCGCGGGACGAGCAGACGCGCAAAAATTTTCTACGTCTAATCCGAAGCGCAATTCAAGAATTAAAAGGTATATGGAATGTCGTCGTCACCGTCCGAACTTATGATGCAAAAAAATCACAAGAACTTTTAGATCTGTTCGGTAGCCCTGATGACACCAAATATCAGAACGAAGGTGTTTTATGCCGCTATTTCACGATTCCATCCTTCAATGAAGTGGAGATTCTGGAGGCTTTTGACCAGATTAGATGTCCGAAAGCTATCTACTACGATGGTACCCAAGACTTTAAGGACCTCCTCGCAAACCCTTTCAATCTCTGGCTATTAGAAAAAGTTTTGAAATCTTCACAGGATATCCCCGATTTTAGTCAGATTCATTCTGAAGTCCAGCTACTTGATCTGTTTTGGCGACGGCGAGTTAAAAATGAGATCAGCGAGCGCGTTTTGCGCCGAATCTCAAACCCAATGGTTGAGAAATGTTCGTTGACCGTCAAAGTTGACGATATTTATGATGATGTGGACCTTGATAATCCGGTGAGAAAAACCGCGTGGGATAAGCTTCAGAGTGATGAAATCTTGACAAAGGTTTCGTTGAACGGGCAACGGATTGCTTTTTCTCATAATATCCTTTTTGACTACGCAATTAGCGTTCTGCTCATTGATGAGGAACCGCAGCACCTTGAAGATTTTGTCCTTGAAGACCCATCACGCCCGCTTTTTCTTCGACCGAGTCTCACCTACTTTTTCACCCGTCTGTGGTATTATGACTCAGAAAGTTTCTGGAAGGCGTTTTGGCACCTTTTTCCAAGCGATCAATCTGTCCATTTACGCCTTGTGGCGCGTTTGATTCCGACAAGCGTTGTTGCAAATGAAGCACGCGAGATTGAGGATCTGTCACCAATTTTAGAGAAGTTCCAGAACGGAGAAGAAATCGCCAACGAGGCAGTAACACGACTTTTTCAAGCACTCCGGACACTGCCAATTGAAAGGGACGTTTTCTGGAGCGAATTTTTTGATCATGTTTCGGAATACTTGCACGCTAGCTTTGCTTGGGAGTTGGCAACCCACACATGGGATATTCTTGAACAAGCAATAAAGTACAAAAACACGGAAATTATAAAAACTTGTGGGCGGATTGGTCGGCGGTTACTTACATGGGTATGGCGGGAGAGAGAAACAAATGAGAACGACTGGTATAATCGATTTGGTGGTCGTTGGGCTGTGACGCTTGTTGCCAAGACCTATCATACGAATGTCGAGGAATCTCGTGCCCTTCTCGAAAAAGTTCTCCATCTGACGAAAGAAGAGAATTTCCCAATAAGTTTTTTGTCATGGTTGACTGAGCATGTTAATAGTATTTGGACACATGACCCCGAGCTTGTCGTCTCAATCTATCGCACTGTTTTTGCCTACTATGAACTCAGTGGTGTAAAAACAAGTTTCGGTAGTAGCAGCGTTATGCCTATGATAAGTACTCGCCGTCAGGATTACAGGATGTGCCAATATAGATTGGTAAAGCATTTTCCCAAGTTTCTGAAAGCAGCACCGTCCCACGCAACACAAGCAGTAATCCAAAGTTTGAATTTTTTTATTGTGACAGAACATATTGCTCGATATCTTAAAGATAGTGTGACGCTTAACGATATGGTGGAAACATTCAATTTTCGTGGAAAACCTGCTTACTTTATGGAAGACGGCAGTTATATATGGGATGCACGAAATTCCTCCGATGAACCTATTAAAATGGCAGACGCGCTATTTGAATACATCGGAGAATTGGCGAGGTCAGAAGATTCGCGTCTTGATTCACTCCTTTGTATTTTTCGTGATGAAGTAGTAGTCGCGTTCTTCTGGAAACGGCTCTTGAAAGCAGCTTCACAATTTCCCAAGGTTTTCGCTCAACACCTTTTTGAACTTTGTATCGCGGAACCAATCCAGAGATATCCCGAAACCTATTACGAACTCGGTCTATTCTTAGAAGCTGCCTCATCAGAGTTTACGCAGGAACAACTTTGTCAGATTGAAGAACGCATTTTGGCACACCCTATAGAAACAGCCGATGATGAGCATAATGATCTACTTGAAAGACAAAGAAACCGACTTCTTGCACAAATTCCTGTAAATCTGTTGACTACAAATGAAGGAAAGAAAATTCGAGAGAAAATGGCACATGAGAACGATGTCCCACACAATAGACCACTGGTTAGCGTTGAACCTCCCACTTGGTCGGCATATACTGAAGAAGAGGATTTCCAAAGACAAGGTGTTGATACAAGCAAACCACAAAATCAGGAATTACGACGCTTTTCTGGTCCTCTCACTAAATTCAGTTCAGATTGGCAAAATGGTGTACCAACTCCAGCAGCAGCTCGGTTAATTTTACCACGGTTACAAGAGGCGTACACTGCTATAAAAAGCGATATAGGGGCTGATAAAAAAGTAATTGATTCGCTTTGGCATAAATTGAGTGCTTGTGTGTCACTTCTTGGTCGAATTGCTAATAGTCTTGAGAGTGATGCCTTCGCTTTTTGCCGAGAGGTACTCTTGGCAGCGGCGAAACATGAACAGCCCAAATTTAATCCTGAATACGATACTCAATTTGATTTTCCGGGTTATTCGCCTTGTCCACGGCATGAAGCCGCTAGTGGACTACTGAGACTCGCACTTCACCAATCTGATGCCGAAATATTGGACGCAATCGAAATGCTTGCGAATGACCTTGTGCCTTCTGTGCGGATGGTAACAGCAATGGAATTGTTTAAGGTTTCTGTCAAAACGCCTGAAGGATTCTGGCGCATTATGAACAATAGGGCAAGACATGAACAGAATCGCGTTGTTCAAAAGTATCTCTATCATACATTAAATTGGGTTGCTGCAAGAGAAAACGAAAACGAAGATAGGACGACCCGTGTGATGGCGAAACTACTGGCACATACACCACCACCTACAGAAGGATTAGAGCCGTCAGATCCGTTCATCGCTTTATTGGTGGGACTGACAATCGTTCGCCAGAATGGATGGACATCGAAAACAATTGAAGATACGTTTTTCAAAGATCCGATCCGATTTGCTAATCCTCTAGCTCGCCTTGTGACTCAGATCATGGATGATTATGTTATCCCAAGAAATCTTGAAACTCCTGATGGACAGGAAGTTATTGAACGAGGGATTTTGTGGGTAAGCAGGGCAATTGCTGTAGCTGCCGATGCGCTTAAGAAGTTAGGTCCAGCATTATTTAAGAATCCTAACGATGAAGAAGTAAAGGGAAAGTTGCAAGACACATACGGAGTGATTGATGCAGTGATAACGCGCCTTTACTTTACAGTAGCTTACGAAAGAAATAAAGGTGAGGAATCAAAAAATAAAATTCCGTACGAGTTACGCTGCCGCTTCTACAATAAGATCAAGCCTTTAATGGAACAAGTGATTGATTGTGCTCAAGAAAAAGAGTCTGGCATGATGTTCGCACCGACGGCGCACTATTTCATGCAACTCCTAACAAGTTTCCTGAGCTGCAATCCTAAAGAGGTATTGCATTTAGCAGCGGGAGTCGTAAGATCAAGCGAACGGTTCGGTTATAACCTCGATTCTATTGCAGTGAGAGATGTGGTTGAATTCGTTGAAATTGTCCTTGCTGACCACCGGGACAAGGTGCGAGATGGTGAGGCTTTGGAAGACTTACTAAATCTGTTGGATATGTTTGCCAAAACAGGTTGGACGGATGCGCTTAAGCTCATTTGGCGGCTTGATGAGGTTTTTCGGTAGGTTTTCTTACACTTATGTTTTCTGTTAATGGTAGATCTCAGATGAATTGGTTAACAAAAGAGATTCTGAAAATTAATTTTTGAAGGATTGAAAATGAATAGAAGCAGATTTTTTTTCTATGTGTGGCTTTTGTTGAGTGTTTCATTAGCTGCTTATCCGCAAGAACCCATTGAGGTTATCTATCTGATACCTTCAGACCAGCGCGAAGTTGAAGGTAAGTCCAAAGTCTTGGGCGAGATAGTTTCAGCTGTCCAAGCCTTCTATGCTGATGAAATGGAACGGCATGGGTTCAAGCGGAAGACGTTTGAATATGAAAGGAATATTCGGGTTCATAAGAGCATCTATACACTCAAAGAATACCTTTTGGATAGGAATAAGGTATGGTTTGAGTTGGGTCCTGACTCACTCTATACAGGTAGATTTAGGAACGAGAATACGGCTAATATTGTTTTCATGGAAGGCACGGATAGATTAGGGGGCGAAGTTGTTGGGAAACATATTCATTTGCGATGGGGGGAGAATGGGAGACCTGGGGGTAGAGAATTTGGATACCATTTATTGTGGTTACCCGCAGCAGAAACGGATTATTTAGACTGGGCATTGGCACATGAACTTGGGCATGCATTTGGTTTAGGGCATCCGGATGATCCTTTCGTGGAAGGCAAACGTCATCTGATGGGAAAAAATGATCTGACGACAGATGTTCAAGACCTTGTTTTTACTTCAGATGACGCAAGGATTTTAGATACATCGCCTTTTCTTTCTATCCATCATTTGCTAACCCCCACTGAAATAGATGCTGATGTGAACAATGATGGACGTGTGGATTTGTCGGATGTCCTACTTGTCCGACGTGCTATGCAGACTACAATTTTGTATGACACGGACGTGAACAATGACGGCGTAACAGACGAAGTAGATGTCCTGCTCGTGAAACAGAAAGCCATGGAAGCGATCGTTGCAGCTGCTCCGATGCTCCGGCGGAAGCGGGAATTGAAGTTTGTGCCGTGGGGTGCCTTGAAAGGGGGCAAACAGCTTGGAAAATAGAAAAAATCTCTGTATAATACCATTTCTGATTGAAATTGTAGCATAAACTTTTAGTTTGTGCGTTTTTGTAGCATAGGCTGTTAGCCTGTGCACTCAGGTAGGGTTAATGCAATATAAACTTTTAGAAATGGTATAAATCCATTTTTTATCCCAAGGAAAAAACCCATGGAAAAAATAAAAACTGTCGAAATTCACGACAAGGTGTTCGAGGAGACCTATACCGCTCACATCCAAAAAAACGGTGTGAGTTGGCTGGGGTGGATTCCGGAGGTTTCAAAAGTCAAGTGTGAGGAGCCTACAGAAGCCGGATTGCTAAAAACCCTTGAAAAGAGACTACATGAGGCACTCATAGCCGAAGAAGAAGCCTGGGAAAGGAAGTTTGAGGCGGACGTGAAAGCCGGACGGTTAGATCACCTCGCTGATAAAGCATCTAAGAATTATCGAGAAGGCAAATACCGTAGCATAGAGGAACTACAAAAGCTGTTGTAGTATGGCACATATTCTTGATGATGATTTTTGGGAATTTCGCGCAAAACTTCCGCCCAATGTCCAAAGACGCGTTCCTCAGAAATTTCGACTCCTTCGGCAAAATCCCAGGCACCCTTCTCTTCGTTTTAAAAAAGTGGGGGACCTTTGGGTAATACGGGTCAGTAGAGGTTATAGGGCGTTAGCTCGTGAAGAAGATGGGAATTTCGTCTGGTTTTGGATTGGAACGCATGATGAATACGAGAGACGAATATGATAAGCATACTCTTCGTTTCTATACTATAGTTTGGACAATTTGTAAGAATTATAGTGAATCCCGTAATTAGTTATACACTTTTATAATATCATCAATAGAAGTCTGAGCGTTGTATTGACGTATGCGCTTGATGTTGGCAAAATCCTTCTCAATCGGGTTCAACTCCGGGGCATACGGTGGTAAAAACAATAAACTCGCACCTGACCCCTGGATCAACGCCGCCGTCTCAGCACCTTTGTGGAAAGACGCATTATCCATGATCAGAACATGCCTGTCGTCAAGCATCGGACATAACATCTCCGAAAGCCAAGTGTTGAAGGCAACCGCATCGCAACTGCCCTCGAAAAGCAGCGGGGCTGTGAAACAGCCATTCAAGCGTGCAGCAATCAACGTCGTGGGGGTATACCGATGACTTGGCACTTTATCTTCAACGCCGACCCCTCTCGGGGCATAAGCATACCGGCGGAAAGCGGTTTCAGTAAAACCCGTCTCGTCAATATAAACGGGTATTTTGCCATGCGTCTGGGTCGCTGCTTGAAATCCTGACTTTTCGCAACTCTTATTTATGAAACACCCTCATTTTAAGTTAGAATATATAAAAAGAAGAAGTCGTCTAGACGAAAATCTCGTAAGTTTTCCTGCTTGGAAAAATAAGATTCTAAAAATCCAGAATAGATTTTCAGAAATTATGTTAAGAAATATGCTATAATATCTTAAAGCATTTTTCAGAGGAGGTCAGGTAATGCAACGCTACAAAAAGCAGGAAGACTCTGCAACCTAATTATTTTTTTTCAGAAGAGAAAGTTAAACGTCAATAAACCTTTACGGTGACTGGGTTCTCTAACGTTACATGGCACACACTAAATGTTACACCAGTGTAACATTTTTAAGGCGAATTCTCAATATACGGATTGACGCAGATTTCACAGATTTTCCCTCACTCTGGGACAGCAGAATTGACACCGCACAGTCGCTGATCGCTAATTCACATAGACAGTTTGCATGGATATTTTGTTAAATCTAATTTACCATTCCGTGTTTTCACGGAGACGGAACATATTACGTTCAACGAACCCACAGACCACCTGACCTTAGAAAATTCTCCGTGAAGCCTCCGTGAATCGTGTCTATTGGAAGCATCGCGAACGTCGGGAAATCCGCAAAAATACCCCACGGAATGCCACACGCGCATTCCCTGTTGATTCGCAAAGACTCTAAGCAAAAACACTCGCTCCTACAAGAAGTTGTCATCTATTAGCAAGCAGCAGTTGGGATTCGGAGATCTCGCCGACTAAAGAATAACGACTGAGTGTCCACCTCTGAAATTTCAGAGTAAACTTTTTAGAACCTCCTGCAAAAATCTGTAAAAAGCCAGTCACAGTATAGGTTTACGGCTTTTTCTGAAACCTATCATTTTTCAGGTTTACTCTGAAATACTCTGAAAAGCGCGCTATCTCCTTTAAGGAACAGGCTGGGGACTCGCGATAGTCGGAGAAGCTGCGGAACGAAACAAACTTGAACTGAAGGTTCTTGAACCCGAGGAAGGTGCCCATTTCATACTTCAACCTAAAATGGAGAGTGAAAAATGAGTACGATGAAAATTTTGCTTGTCGAAGACGCAAAAATAGAATCTAGTCCTGCAGAGATACCACAAACCTACACAGCTCTCATTCGAGAGAGCGAAGGATGGTGGATCGGCTGGATATTGGAAGTTCCAGGTGTTACGTGCCAAGAGCGGACGAAAAATGAATTATTAGATACGTTGCAAATCACGCTTCGCGAAATCTTAGAAGATGAAACGCTTGAAGTGTCTCGTCGAACAGAAAGCGAGGCTGAAGCGGTAAAGACTTCTGACATTTTGGAATTCGGCGCGCCGCATCAAACAGAGGGCGGGTTTGAGGAAGTAAGAATTGATGTATGAAACGCAGACAGTTGATTAAGCATCTTGAAGAGCATGGCTGTGAGTTGTATAAAGAGGGTCGTAAACATTCGCGATGGCGGCATCCAAAGTTAGGCACTCACACCACGGTGCCCAGACATACCGAAATTCCCAATGATCTTGCCAAGCAAATTTGTAAGCAATTAAAAATTCCGACAATATAATCTGGAGGAAGACTTTGCTGACATGAAAATAACAGAAATTCAGCGTGAATTAGCAACATTACGATTAGATGCCTGGCTCCTCTACGATTTCCGCGGGATAAACCCCATCGCACAGAACGTCGCCAGCTTATCAGGAAAAAATATAACGCGCCGCTGGTTCTGCCTCATTCCCGCACACGGTGAACCGCGATGGTTGGTCCATAAAATTGAGACATCCAACTTCGTTGGGGTTCAAGGACAGATGACACTTTATGCCGGTTGGCAGGAACTGAACGAAGAGATGCGAAAGTTGCTTGCGGATATTAAAACCGTTGCGATGGAGTATTCGCCAAATGCCGAAATTCCATACATCTCACGGGTAGATGCGGGGACATTGGAGTGGATTCGTTCCTTCGGTGTTGAGGTACATACGTCCGCGGACTTAGCACAAAGGGTGGAGGCACGTTTGAGCGACGCACAGGCAGCAGGACATCAAGCCTCGGCACATTTGGTGCTGCAAGCAAAAGATTATGCCTTCGCATGGATCGGTGCACAACTGAAAGATGGGAAAACAATTACGGAATATGACGTTCAGCAGGAGATTCTCGGACAGTTTGATGACATGGACCTCGTCACGGATCACCCACCTATCGTTGCTGTCAACGCTAAGAGCAGCGATCCGCATTATGCACCCACTGCGACAAATACCCAAGAAATTAAAAGTGGAGACTTCATCTTAATCGATTTGTGGGCAAAACAGAAAGAGTTAGATGCTGTTTTCGCAGATACGACATGGGTGGCTTATGCCGGAAAAACCGTCCCCTCACAATATGTTGAAATCTTCGAGATTGTCAAGGAAGCGCGGGACAGAGCCGTTCGATTCATCCGTGAAAAGTGGGGACGCGATGAACCGATTCACGGTTATGAGGTAGACGATTGTGTCCGTGGGTATATCACTGAAAAAGGGTATGGGGAGTTCTTTATTCACCGTACCGGACATAACATCGGCACTGTTATCCATGGGAACGGTGTTAATTTAGATAACTTGGAAACACGCGATAGGCGTACCTTGATTCCAGGGGTTTGCTTCTCGATTGAACCCGGTATCTACCTTAGCGATTTCGGCGTTCGGACAGAAATTGACGTTTTTTTAGCCGGTCGAGGGAGAGACGGCGTAAAAGTGACAACCGCTCCCGTTCAAAATCAGGTATTGCCGTTGCTGTGACCTGATAATTCCGTTTTTTCAGGTCTGTGAGGATGTGGGTCAGATACGTACGTGCGTTCAGTATCCACTGTTCTGCATAGGCGGCGGCGAGTAAAGGAAGTGCCGCAGTTAGACGATGGGAGTCAAGTAGCCACTGCTCTGCATACGCCGCATAGTCTGTGTCCACAAGTCCGTTACTGCCCAACGAATAGACCACGTACCGTTTGTCGTCCCGGGTTTCGATTCTTGGGTCGAGCCGTGTGTCAAGAGATAAGCGTCCGGTTCCATCAATCTCCAGAACCCAAAAGAAGTAGTCTTCATTATGTCCGAGGTAACCAATTTCTACATCGAGTCGGTGTCCGACCTCGGTTTGTATCGGGATGACTGCCATGTCGCGTTTAATGAGAACCGGATAGATGGCTGCGAAAAGGATCTGCTCGTACCCAAGCGGTTGTGCGGCGAACTTGAGAATATCTAAAAGGATTTGTTGTTCGGGGGTCTGTAGTTCTAAACAACATTTTGCGAAGACTTCGTCGCGGACGGCGCGTATTTCAGCAGGCGCATTTGGATCGAGGGGCTGCAGTTGACTTGTTAGCTTCAAAATCCGACGACGTTTGGGGATAACACGCCAAAGTCCCCACTGCCATAAGGTTTGCCACGTCTCCTTTTTCAGTAGTTGGATGAACAGGGCTTTCGCGCTGATAAAGAAGCGTTGCAGTATGTTTTCAGATTGGAAGTTGCGTTGCTCATTTATCATGGTTTTGAGTATGATTTGTGAGTCGGGTCTCGTTGGAAAAATTTGACTTCTCACCGAAAATATTATATAATAATGGGATTAGCAAAAAGCCGGAGTGGTGAAATTGGTAGACGCACTGGACTCAAAATCCAGCGGGCCCTAGGTCCATGTCGGTTCGAGTCCGACCTCCGGCATGTGGCGATGGTTTCAGTAGACCCATCGCCTTTTCTGTTTGCGCTACATCGCAACAATTTTGCGCATCCGTTTTGCGAGATCAATTTGTGCGTCCCTGTCGCCACCGACTTCATGAATGACGTAGCCGTCGTAACCGATGGCACGGAACCCTTCCATAACTGCCTGCCAGTCTGTATCTCCGTCTAATAGGTTGACGAACCGATGGTCGCTGCGGGAGAAATCCTTGAAGTGTACCCGTTTAATACGGTGTCCGAGTTCGCGGATCCAGTGTTCTGGGTAACCGTAAGCCATCATGTTCGCGGTATCAAGATAGGTGCCGACCCATTCGTTATCTATTTCATCAACAATATCTCGCATCTCCTTTGGACTCAGCAAGAATTTGTTCCAGACGTTTTCAAGCCCGATTGCAACTTGATGTTTTGCCGCGGAAGGTGCGAGGTCTTTAAGAATACCGACAAGGTTATCCCAAACCTGTTGGTATGTACCTTCAACGGTAAGTTGTCCCGGATGCAGTAAAATTCCGCCGACACCAAGGGCACCCGCGACTTCTAAGCCGCGTGCCAGAGAGACTGCCCCTTTTTCGCGTGCTGTTGCGTCCAGACTTAACAAATTGCCTCGGTCGGCGTAGCCTGCTGTGATACTGCTGATTTCAATACCTGCGTCGGCACACTTCGCGGCGATGCCTTGTAGTTCCGTATCGCTCATATTAATGTCGGTATCCTGTCCTTCACCGAACGTGAGTTCGACGGCATCGTAACCGGCATCCTGACAGAGCGAAAGTGTATCGTCTAAGGACATACCGCCAAGGATAATTTGGGTAACGCCTATCTTCATTTTCTCTCCTTTTCAATATGAAATTGCGTGGCTGTTAGAGATTGTATACAAAGGTGTCGAGTTTCAAGGCACTGTGGACACCGAATCTCAACGTAGTAGGCATCGTTAAACACGCTATCAATCAGATTATGTGAAGAATCTGTCAACGGATTTCCCGAAAACTGATCCAAGACCTCGTATTCCGTATCGCAATCTGGACAGATTTGCAAGTCGTGTCCGATGTCAGTCTGGTCGAGCCATGGCATTGTTCCTGCCCCTCTTAAGAAGAAACCAAGAATTCAGAAACGGATTTGAGGTATCGACTGGGAAGGCGTACGTTGACATGAACGGCTTCCGCCGCGTATTCCGTATTAAGCACAGTGCCGTGCTTGTAGAGTAAATCCAGCACTTTTCCTTCCGTGTATGGGATACTGAAAGAGAGGTTAGTGCCACGTTCACCGAAACGATGTGCCAAGGCATCCGTTAATTCCTTGATACCGTCCCCGCGTTGTGCCGAGATGGGAAACGCTTCTGGATACTGACTCTTTAGAATTTGTAGGCTTTCTTCGTTTTTGAGATTATCAATTTTATTGAAAGCCATGAACATCGGAATATCGGTGGCATCCAAGTCTTCGAGAACCACGTTCACGGCAGCGATCTGTGCTTCTGCTTCCGGGTGGCTCACATCAACAACATGGAGCAGAAAGTCGGCTTCTGAAACCTCTTCGAGAGTTGCTTTGAATGCTTCGACTAACTGGTGTGGCAGTTTCTTGATAAACCCGACGGTATCACTTAACAGAATCTGCTGCTTTTGTGGCAAATCCACTTTCCGTGTGGTAGAATCTAAGGTTGCGAACAGCTTATCTTCAGCTAAAACAGTTTCGCCTGTCAGCGCGTTGAAAAGTGTTGATTTCCCAGCGTTTGTGTATCCAACGAGTGACACTTTGATTTTTTCAGAACGGTTTTTACGCTGAACGTGACGTTGCTTCTCGATGGCTTGAAGTGCTTTTCTGACCTGCCCGATGTTCCGGCGAACCCAGCGTCTGTCCATCTCAAGCTGCGTTTCACCAGGACCGCGGAGGTGTCTACCGCCGCCGCCACCCGTTGCGAGTCGTGAGAGGTGTGTCCACATCCGTGTCAGACGCGGCAACGCATATTCGAGCTGCGCCAATGCGACTTGGAGTCGCGCCTCTTTGGTGAGTGCGCGTTGCGCAAAAACTTGGAGGATGAGTCCTGTCCTGTCAATAGTGGTAATATCAAATGCCTTCTCAAGGTTCCGATTCTGCCCCGGTGACAGTTCTTCATCAAAGATAATTGCATCGGCGTTGAGTTCTTCAATTAACGGTTTGATCTCTTCCACCTTGCCTTCGCCGATAAAATACGTTGGACTGGGCATGTTGCGAGGCTGGATAGTTTCACAGACGACTTCAATACCAGCAGTTTCTGTGAGTTGACGGAGTTCTTGTATTGATTCTTCAGTTTCGTGCATCAGGGTATCTCTGAGTTTTACACCTACTAAGATTGCGCGTGTAGGCGGATTCGGTGCACGGGTGTCGTAAAATTCTTGCATCAAGCACTCCTTTCTTGTTTTGAAAGTATACCGAAGCACAGGGTCTCAGTCTATCTAACAACAGGGACTTTAGGGTATAGTTTATCAGATCTACGGGCTTTTTTCAATTGAAATCTAATTTTGAGAAGATACTTCAGATTTTCTGATGTTTTTTCTTGTCTCTAAGTTCGTTTTGTGTTATACTTTAATGTCACGATGAAAAATGCTAAAGATTCTACGTCTCCAGTGATTACAATAAATCGAAAGGCGCGGTATGACTATCACTTGCGTGATCGGTATGAAGCCGGTGTTGTCTTGCAAGGCACTGAAGTGAAGGCGATTCGCTCCGGACGGCTTAACCTCACTGATAGTTATGCGCAGGTGACAGACGGCGAAGTCTTTCTGATTGATGCTCATATCGGTCCGTATGAACACGGGAATATTGCAAATCACGAGCCGAAACGGAAACGGAAACTATTGTTGCATCGACGGGAGATCACGAAGCTTGAACGTTCGATCCGTTCAAAAGGAATGACCATCGTCCCGACGCGTGCCTACTTTAGCAACGGTAAAGTCAAATTAGAGTTGGCTGTTGCGATGGGTAAGCGGCTTTATGATAAACGCGATAAAATTGAACGTGAAGCGACTGCAAATGAGATACGGGCATATAATTGATAGCGTTCGTAGACGGATGAATCGGTAGTAGAATCCTATTGGTACAATTTCTATTCTAACCATCTATTTCCTATCTGGGGGTGTCAAGGTTTCGACGAAGGTGAATGAAATATAGGTTGCATGTCGAGGTCTCCGCAGGCCTCGTTAAATAGGCGGAACACTTATAAATGCTGATGAAGAATTAGCATTAGCTGCTTAATA
>JAPPII010000023.1 GCA_028820845.1 Candidatus Poribacteria bacterium | reverse complement strand
CCTAAAAATCCTGATTCTGACAATCCTTAATCAATTGCTAACTGCCAACTACTATTCACAATCTCCTGCCAAAATATTTACACACCGCTGAATTGATGCTTGACATCCCGTCTTATATTGATACAATATGGATATACTACCTAAAGCATGGAGGCATGAGATGGGATATAAATTAGATCCAAATGCGATGTATCGGATGCCAACGCATTTTGGACCGAGGACGGGACCGAGATACGGACCGGATGGCAGAAAATTTGCGTGTAAAGATAACCCGAAATCGACATCGGTTACGGTGAGTTTCCTGACGAATAGGGAACAACTTGAGGCGTTTTTACCGCCCGGTTTCTCGCTAAATGGTGAACCTGTTGTATCTGTATCAGGTGGGTATATGAAAGAGATTGAGTGGCTTGCAGGGCGAGGCTACAATACCCTCGGCGTTAGCTTTCCAGCGGTTTATGACGGCGAAGTGGACAGGGCAACCGGTTCTCTGTTGACGGTGCTATGGGAGAACTTAACAGACCCGATTTTGACGGGACGTGAGGAGTTGGGCTTCTCCAAAATCTATTGCGAACTTCCCGATCCGCTCACTTTTAACGGTGAGACACACTGCACTGCGAGTTGGATGGGTTTCAAGTTCATGGACATGCACGTGAGAGCGACGGAAGCGGTGCCGATACCGCCGGCATCCCCTCCGGCGGAGCAGCCGAGTGGTGAACAACCCCTCACTGGCTCACTCCACTATAAATATATGCCGAGGACTGGCGAATGGGGGACGGCGGATATTGCCTACGCAGTCCTAACGCCTGCGAGTTCACCGAATCGGGTTGTGCAGGAGCATTGGCGCGGCGAAGGGACAGTGGAATTTCATAAGGCACGTTGGGAAGACTTACCAACGCAGTATAACATCGTTAACGCCTTCCACGAATTGGAAGTCAAAGAGTGGCGCGGGGCATCTATCGTCAAAAGTGTCGGCGGAAAAGACTTGAGCGATCAACGCATCTTGCGTTAATTTTTTTATTAATCCATCACCGAACCACCTGAGACGGTAATGGAAACCCCTGTTAGGTAGGCGGCTTCGTCTGAGGCGAGGAAGGCAGCCATCTTGGCAACATCTTCTCCCTCGGCGAGTCGCCCGAAGGGGACAGCTGCCTCGGAGCGGCGTGTGTATTCCGTGAGCTGCTCATCGGCGGAGAGGTTATCGGGCATTAACACGGATGCGAGATGTCCCATCCGCTCCGTGTCCACAAGTCCGGGACATATAGCGTTGACGTTGACCTGATAAGGTGCGAGTTCCTGGGCGAGGCACTGCGTGAAACCAATCACGGCGAATTTTGAGGCACTGTATGCAGCGAAGCGCGCCGATCCGCGTTTTCCGGTCACAGAAGACATATTGATAATTTTGCCGCCTGTTCCTTGTGCGATGAGATGCCGTGCTACTGCCTGCGAACAGAGGAACACACCTTTCACATTAACCCGCTGCACTCTGTCCCAGTCTTCTTCAGTGAGATCGACGACGGGCACGCGATCCTTGCCAGCGATTGTTCCGGCGTTATTAACCAAAATATCGATTTTGCCGAAGTGTGCGACGGTCTGGTCTACCATCTGACGTACCTGTTCTGAATCTCCAACATCCGCAACGACACTGATGGCGTGTCGTCCCATCGCTTCAATCTCACGCACGAGGTCGGGGAGTCCTTGCCAGTTTCCTTGATCAGTGGTGTATGGGTGTTCGGTAATGTCGTTGACAGCGACATCCGCACCTTCTTTTGCCAAGCGGGTTGCGATAGCGCGTCCGATGCCGTTTTTGCCCCCCGCCCCTGTTACCAGAGCAACTTTTCCGTTTAAGTTGTACATTTAGATTATGGCTCCTTTAAATTGTGTTGTTTTTTGAATGTGTAGAGTATAGCAGATTTTGAGGGTGATGTCAAATTAGCGAGTTAGGAACCCCAACAACCCAAAAACCTTTGATTTCCCACTGAATCTATGATATACTTTACAATATATTTCCTGCTATGTATGCTGGCAACGCTAATTGGAGAAAACAATGAGAAAAGAAGTTTCAGCAACGGAATTGCATCAGAAGCTTGGTGAATTGCTCGACGGGGTCTACCACAACGGGGACCGGTTGATAGTCAAACGTGCCGACACACCACTCGCCGCCATTGTTCCAATTGAGGCTTATGAAGAAATGCTTCAACAGCGAGAGCAGGCTTTCTCTGTACTGGATAGAATATGGGAAAAAGTACCAGCAGTGAGTGAAGAAGAAGCACACACCGATATCGAACAGGCAATTGCTGAAGTACGCGCTGGGAAAACACGTAAAAGGAGTAAGTCGTCTGCCTAATGCGTGTTGTACTGGACACAAACCAGCATATTAGTGCAATTATCCGACCCAATGGGCATCCGGCTCAAATCGTGAGACTCTGGCGTAGCGGTCTAATTGAACTCGCAATATCTCCCTTCATATTGGAAGAGTTTGAAGGAGTTGTGCATCGTCCACGTATTCAGGAAAAAAATAATCTATCAGATGCTGATATTGCTGAATATCTTGAGATCCTCAGGACCTTTGCAGTTATAGTGCCCGGAACAATTATCGTTAATGCCATCCCTGACGATCCTGATGATAACATTATCATTGCTTGTGCTATAGAGGCGGAAGCTGATATGATTATCAGTGGTGATCAACATCTGCTTTCACTTGGTTCATATCAAGGGATTCCAATTTTCAGGGCAGTAGATTTTCTAAGCGATTATATTCCACCTCGCTAAATCAACCCATCTTGCCGGCTTTCCCTTTCGGTTGTTTTGGCTTGTGAGAGCGGTTTGCAACCGCGAATAGAAAGTGAACGAGAACTAATACCAATTCTAATTGATAATCCCTCTTAAAAGGTTGGCTATTTTTCAGCGATGCTCGGTGCGGTTAGGAAACCGCACCTACCGGGTGTGGCGTGAGTGGTTCGGTTAATGCGATATAAACTTTTAGAAATGGTATAAATATCCATGAAATTTCAACACGATTTAGGGGAATCTCCCAATGAGGATCAAAGAAGAATTGAAGGAATCTGGTTATTTTTGGCTTCCCTCTGTTCTTGAAAAAAAAGTACCTGGAATATTGTCAATATCAGACGGAGGCAGCATTGACCTTGAGATAGTTGAGTTGCTTGATGGTAATATGGAAACATTATTCAATGCTGGTGTGGATAGTTTGAAACGAATAGTTGGATATATTGAAAAAGGCGGATTTGTTACTCTTGATAATTGTTATTATAAGAGTCAGGATCTTACTAGTGTTGGATTATCAAAATCATCATTTCGTGTGGATAGAGTATTTACTCGCGTCCAATATGATGAGGGTGAGATTCCTCGCTTTAATACCTTAACCTTTTCTATAGAAGGAATTGATGAGTGGGTTGAAATAAGCGGTATTAAGGTTGACTATCAACAAGAAAAAAATATTCCTACAATATCTTACGAGTTCCCTCCCAATTTTACAGTCAAACTTGCAAACGGCATGAAGCTTTTAATTATTTGGAAAACTTCCTCAAAGTACGTGTTTCGCGAAGAGGCAAGAATAAGCGAAAAGATTTATTTTAGACTGGTTTCACAGAGTGCACGTGAGTTAGATGAATTCATTTCGGTGGTTCGTAAAATCACAGAATTCTTATGTTTTGCTATGAATAAAACAGTCTCTCTGGATAGTATGTCGGCAACTTCTGACGACCTTTTCAAAGAGATTGAGGGAGATAAACCGAGCCCAATTTCAATAGATATTTATTATCGAAGCTGGCCCTATGCCAAAAATGATCCAAAAATTGCTTGGTATGATATGTTATTTAAATTTAAGGAGATACAAAACGATGCTGAGAAAATGATTAATGATTGGATAAAAAGTTACGAACAGTATGATTCTGCTTTCAGGTTATACTTCTTGGCAAAAACGGGAGATCAAATGTATTTGGAGGAGAAGTTTTTGACCTTAGTCCAAGGCTTAGAAGCATATCATCAAAGAGTTGTTAGGAATATGTCTTTGAGAAATAGGATTATGAAGATTATTGAACCATTTAAAGACATTATCGGAACAGATGAAAATAGACAGAAATTGATAGACAGTATTATGGATACGCGGAATTATCTGACGCACCATAATCCATCCAAGAAACCGAGAGCTGCGACAGGTGTGAATTTATGGCCGCTGTGCATGAAAATGGAGTTGCTTTTTGATCTTCATATTCTCCAGTTGACGGGTTTTAGTCGAGAAAAAATTGATTCCATCGTGGATAATTGCCCTGAACTCAAGAGAAAGCGTAATTGGTGAAGAATGCTGTCAGAAATTGCACCTACAAAAAGATAAGCAGATGGACATTGTTCTCTTATCCTGGCCATCCTAAAATCCTGTAAATCCTGATTCTGACAATGAGTACTATGCATTATCTACCTATCGCCCCGCTGGGGTAAAGATGGGGGAAGATACATGCTGCTATACACATATCGCCCCAAAATCAACGGTATGAATGCCTTATGGCATTCACCGGGGGCTGAAGATTGAAAGGAACATGTTGCTGTAAACATTACGCGCCGAACGTGCGATGAATCGCACTACTACAAACGGAATCCTGCCCTTGCCTGCAATCTAATTTCTCCTTGCCTTCTAATCTCAGACCTGCTATCATACCCCTATGCCACAACTCAACCTCAAACCGAATCACAAAGCAATCCGAGACTACTACACGACACTGCAGCAATACGAACAACACGACATCACACACGAAGGCGCGGTCAGCTCACCCTTTGATACACTCCTCCACGCCTGCGCAAAGCAGGTCAACGCCACGCTCGTCCCGCAATACCAGATGCGCGCACCATCGGGAAACCGTATCGTCATTGATGGCGTGGTCCTCGACGAGTACGGACTCCCCTTCGCCTACTGGGAAGCAAAAGACACAGACGACGACCTTCTCAAAGCAGTCGAAGACAAACGCGCCGCAGGTTACCCGCTCGACAATACCCTCTTCCAAAACCCACAGCGCGCTATCCTCTATCAGAACGGAGGGGTAGCATTAGACCTTGACATCACCGAACCGGCGCGTCTGATTGCAGTACTCGAATACCTGTTCACGTATACACCGCCCGCGCTGGATAACTGGCAGACTGCAGTCTCCGATTTCAGAGAACATGTGCCGGACCTCGCAAATAAACTCAAAGAACTCATTGAGCAACGGCACGAAACGGATCCAGCGTTCAAGAAAGCGTTTGCGGATTTTTACGAGACGTGTTGCACCTCCATTAACCCTGAGCTTTCACAGAATGCAGTTGAGGAGATGCTCGTTCAGCATGTCCTCACGGAACGCATTTTTCGCACGGTTTTCAATAGATCGGATTTTACCAGTCGCAACATCATTGCGATTGAAATTGAGAAAGTTAGTGCTGCGCTCATGCGGCATGCAATGAGTCGGGACGTGTTTCTCGAACCTCTGGATCGGTTCTATATTGCCATTGAACAGGCAGCGACGCTTTGCCGAGATTTCTCCCAAAAACAGCACTTCCTCAATAGGTTTTACGAGAAATTCTTTCAGGGGTTCTCTGAAGATGTGGCGGATACACACGACATCGTCTATACACCACAACCGATTGTTGATTTCATGGTAAACAGCGTTGAACATATCCTCAAGACCGAGTTTGACCGGTCCTTGTCTGACAGCGGTGTGCATATTATTGATCCCTTCGTGGGGACGGGCAACTTTATCGTCCGGCTTATGCAAGACATCCAAGGCACGGCGTTGGAGGCGAAATACCGTCACGAGCTCCACTGCAACGAGGTGATGCTCTTGCCCTACTACATCGCCAGCCTGAACATCGAGCAAGAATTCTTTCAGCGCACAGGGACGTATCTGCCGTTTGAGGGAATCGCCCTTGCGGATACATTTGAATTGCTTGAGCAGCAGCAAGGTGAACTCTTTACGCGTGAAAATACGGAACGTGTGAAAAAACAAAAAGCAGCGGATATGTTCGTCGTCATAGGGAATCCGCCTTATAACATGGGGCAGGTAAATGAGAACGATAACAACAAAAATCGAAAGTATGAGACGATGGACACGCTGTTGCGAGAGACGTATTCGCGAGACTCAAAGGCAACGAGCAAAAAAGCCCTCTCGGATCCGTATGTGAAAGCGATATTGTGGGCATCAAAGCGAATTGGAGAGGAAGGGGTTGTTGCATTCGTGACGAACAACAGTTTTCTTGATGGTATCGCGTTTGATGGGATGCGGAAACACCTCACACAGGATTTCACCAAGATATATCACATTGATCTGAAAGGAAATGCGCGTACCTCTGGTGAACGTCGCCGAAAAGAAGGCGGTAACGTTTTTGACGACCAGATTCGGGTGGGGGTTGGAATTAGTTTCTTCATCAAGAAGGCAAAAACAACATCTGAATCTGCTCAGGTATGGATCTATTCTGTTGACGATTATCTGAAAGCACGTGAGAAGCAGAAACTTTTGAGCGATTTTGGAACTTATACAAATGTTCCGATGAAACAGGCAACGATTGACGCAAAATATACATGGCTGACGGAAGATCTCCACGCTGAATTCGATACTTTTATCCCAATGGGAACTAAGGAAGCGAAGGCGGTAAAAGGGACAGCAGTGGATGTGATCTTTAAGGCCTATAGTCGGGGTATTAACACAAGCCGTGACGGATGGGTTTACAACTTCAAGCGAAGCAGGCTTGATACAAACGTTCAACAGATGAGCCAAACCTATAAGGCAAAAGTTGCACGATGGGCCCAACGGACAAATCGGGATGCAAATCTTGACGATTTTGTTCTGTCTGATCACACAAAAATTAGTTGGAGCGAAGCACTAAAACGGAATTTGCAAAGGGGAAAAATCGCTGATTTTACCAAAGAAAACGTTAGGACATCCCTCTATCGACCCTTTACCAAATCATATTTTTATTTTGACCGAACGCTGATTGAACGTGTTTATGTTTTTCCATCTATCTTCCCTACATTGGAAACAGAAACGGAAAATAGGGTAATTTGCCTCACGGCTCTTGGAAGTAAAAAGTCGTTTCATTGTTTGATGACAAAGCATCTAACAGATGTTCATCTTACTGGCGATTCTCAGTGCTTCCCGTTCTATACCTACAACGAAGATGGCACAAACCGACAGGAAAACATCACCGATTGGGCATTGGCGGAGTTCCGAACCCACTACGGCGACGACACCATCACCAAGTGGGACATCTTTCACTATACCTATGCGCTCTTACACCATCCGACCTATCGTGAGAAATATCAAGCGAACCTTAAGCGCGATCTGCCGCGTATGCCCTTTACTGAGGACTTTTGGAGGTTCGCCAAAGCGGGTGCGCGGTTGGCAGACTTGCACGTTGACTATGAGTCTGTCCCCAAATACGAAGGACTGAAATATATCGAAACAGATGGAATGCCAGTAGATTGGCGCGTTGAGAAGATGAAATTGTCAAAAGACAAGACGCAACTGACATACAACGACTTTTTGACACTGGACGGTATCCCCACGGAAGTATTTGATTATCGGTTAGGCAACCGATCAGCGTTGGAGTGGGTGGTGGATCAGTATCGTGTGAAGGTGGACAAGCGGAGTGGGATTGTGAACGACCCGAACTGTGTGGATGCGCCGCGGTATATTGTGGATCTGATTGGGCATGTTATCACTGTGAGTCTGCGGACGGTGGAGATTGTGGGGAATTTGCCTATGTTGTAAGGAGGTTTTCTTGTGGGAAAGGTGTTTCTATGAGTTCTTACCATTACCCGTTAGATAATCAATTAATCTCTGTAACAAACGTTTGTGTCGTTCCTCTGAAATACTACCAAGCATACCACGCACCAATTGACGCGGGATCACGCCGAGGAAACTCAGCCGAATCAGAGATTCCGAATGTAAACCACTTGATACGAAATCAGCATCAGCGGGTGAGATAATATCATCAAGCCCTTGAATGTAGTGACTCAACCTCGTGCTTACGCCACAAACAAGAAGATCTCGGTAAGGTAGTGGCATTTCGCGTAGAACAATTGCAGGTCTATACTTTAATTCCTCATCGGCTTGAAACAAAGGAGCAAGGATAACATCACTTTCCTTCATAATCGGGATTCACCCACTTAAGCATATCTGTTGTGTACTCCGGTTCGTCTTCTTCGTACGCTCGCGCAAGCATCTGCATGGAGAAACGGTGCCAAGCCTCTCGTTCCGCTGACTCCTGGTCCGACTCATATTTTTCAATGAGAGCCTCCATAACCTCCATCAATGAAGCCAAAGGGTGATTTTCACGTTTATCGACAAGCGTTCCTAAATCATCTCTCAAAGCTGAAAGTCGATGATAATCGCTCTCTGTATGCGGAACAAATATAACAGAAGCGAGTTGGGGCCATATATCTTGAGCGGTCTGTATTTCAGTCAGCATACTAACTCCTTATTTATCCTTAGGAATTCGTAGTTTAAGTATAACACATACTTCCTGAAAAAGCATGCCTTTTATCAGAGGCGTATTGTGAAGTTATTACTAACCGCTATCTACAATCCTGTAAATCCTGATTCAGACAACAGTATGCCCTATGGCGACCAGAGGACGTACGTCGGCATATCGAACAGCGTGCCAATCAATGCCCAACCGCCTACGAACACATAATCACCCATCACAAGTCCTAAAAAGAACGGGATTGCGCGTTGGTGTGCGCGTAAGCCGAAAATGGTGACAATAATGAATTTTATCATCCAACCGAGATAGACGGAGAACCAGAAGTCTGCAAGTCCACCCCACGTTGCAGCGGTCATCACATACCCGATCGGATGGAAGGGCCACCACATAAATTTATGGCGCAAAAAATAGAGAATCCACGTCATCCCCGCACCGATGCCCATAGATTGCGTGCCGTCCCAGTTCGGACCGCTCGGATTGTTAAGCCACCGTTCTAAACGTCTCCCGAATACCTCCTCCCCGATACCGACGATGTAGCCGTGTACAGCGAACGCACCTGTCTCATAAAGGAGATAGAGGAATGCCCAAAACGATGCGAGTGTACCAACGATGATTGAGAACATCATCACCCAGACGAGTTTTCGACTGTTTATACCCGCCCGTTCAGCAAGTTTGAATCCCTCTAATTGGTTCGGCATCGGATGCGAAACATTGAGTCGGTTGAGCCAGTAGTAGAAGGAGATGATTGTGAGATTACCCGTCCCGACAAAGCGTGCGCCGAAGGTGACGACCATCAGCCGTGCTGGATCGAGGGCGAGGATCTCGTGTGACGGAGGACCGAATTCGGCACGGACACGCGTAACACCGAGTGCCATCACGGTGAAAATGACAATAAAACCGAACACACCGCCTAAAGACATGCCAGCCTTCACCGAAAATAGCGTGAGTCCGACGCTCCCCAGGATTAACCCGAGGACAGCAACGCGGTAGGGCATCGGTTCGTTTGAATCGTCATACGCTTTTTTTGCCATAAAGCAATTCTTGATGACATCAAGGAGATGCCTCCGAGTCCCCCACAACGCCAAAGCACCAACAGCAAGCCATGCACCACCCGCTCGTTCCGCAAAATAGAGTTCACCTTCACCCATCATCCCAGTGCGGACAATCCGTTCCGCTTTGCCAAACAGATAGAAGAACCACGCTGACATTGAGATGTCCAGCGGCACGAAGAAGGTTAGCCCTATAATAAAAGGGAAGATAGATAAAGGTAGCCATCCGACAGCGTTCCACGGTTTGTCCGTGAATAGATGTTGGATAGAATAGGAACTGAGTTGAATGGCGGGGACTTGCGGAAATAGATAGCTTAATCCTACGAGAATTTCGATACCAGCTGCAACCGAAAAGCCTATCCACATCGTGCCGTTTCTGTAAAAACTTTTCCGTCCTTGTGCCATCTGCAGCGGTAGTTGGATTATCGGATACGCCAACTTTTCACGTTCCGTCCACTGCACGCGGATGATGCTGTTGAGGCATATCAGTGTGAACCAGACGAGTGTGACGAACCCTGTCCAGACCAGGATCGGCATCATCCAGCCGTGTAGATGCTTCGGGAGATAAAAGCTCAAACCCCCTTTAAAGTAGGCATCCAGCGCGGTGTCCTCGGGAACGAACCACGTTGGAATGTAACGCCAGAAGAGGTGCGCCCATTCGTTTTCGATAGTGGCGAACCGGAACGGATGCGCGAGGGTGCCAATCAGGAAGGTCATCATCGAGTGACCGCCAATCGTGGAGACCATGACGACCATGATATAGATAACGAGGAGTTCCTGTGTGGTCAGTGCTGTGCGGGGTGAGAGTTTTTTCCAAGCGAGGTTAAAACCGATGACGGCGAAAAGCGTGAAAACGGCGTTGAAGAAGAGCGATACGAAGTTAAGAAGGAATTGCGGCTGAATCATCTCAGCCGCGTAAGCAAGCCAATAGGCGTTCCCAATAATGAGGACTGTCCCGATAAGGAGAGCGCGGAAGGTGATTCCAGATGTAAAGGAACTGTTAGAATTTGGCATGCTTTAGTAGCGGTCAGCGGTCAGCGGTTAGCAGTCAGGTGAAGAGATATGTGGTTAAACCCCATACCTCTTGTGTTTCTGATAACCGATAGCTGACTGCTGATAACTTTTCTATTCTTTCAAGGCACCCCACGTGAGCGCGAGTTTGCCTGACGGTTCAACATCTAATATTTCATCGTCAAAGATGAGGTCGCCGTAGGCGAGTCCATCCCATGCACCACCAGGCATCCATCCGATCTGATGTTCACGTCCGCCGCCTTCACAATCGTTCGCATGGAAACTGAGTCCAATCAGTAATCCGTCTTCGGCTTTAAATTTGTCACCTTGTCCGGGATTTGCGAATTGTGGGTTGCCGCGCGGTTTCGTCGGATCGATAGCGACTTCATAGATGTAGTCGTCGCCGTTTTTAATCAGGACCCACTCCGTATTTTCCTTGGACGCTGCGGCAGATAGATCTTCGCCGTTCGCACCGAGTGTCCACTGAACGAGCGTATCCCTCACCATACCGTTTTCAAAATCAAACATAAATTCGACGCTGTCATCTTCCCACCATCTGGCGCCAGGAGGATTAACGTCTTGGAGTTCGTCATCTGTGATTTCAACAGCGAAAAAGATACGGGTCGGCTCTTTGGCGGTCCATGCCACCCTACCTTGTCCGGTGAAGTCCTTGGCTTTCGGAACACCATCGCCAACGTCTTTCAGTTCATCAAAGGCGACGATTTCGGCACGTTCCCACTCGCTGAGATCGCCGTCTATTTTAAGGTTGGTAATCTGCTTGGCGACGTATTCTTTATCGCGTTTTGCGTCAGCGATAAATTGTGTTGCAACGAATATCAGGCACAGTGCTGTTACGATTCCGACTGCCATCTTAGCAGATGTGAGGAACTTCATAAATTTCTTCATTGAAATGCTCCTTTGTGCTTTAATTATACAGGACGTATGCAGTTTCGGCTGTAGCCCTATCTGTTAGATTGAGAGATACTAAAAAACGAAAAGGATACGAACACAAACTGAAAGTTTGTGCTACAAAAAAGCGGCGTGCATAAGTCCTAAGGGTTTCGGGTTCGGTGATGAATCTGTTTAAGAATTCCATATTGTTCAAGACGCACCTGTACAAGTTCATAGGATTTCGGACTTAAGTCAATGCCGATCCATCGGCGTTGTAGGCCTTCCGCAGCGACGCATGTGGTAGCACATCCACAGAAGGGGTCGAGTACCATATCACCCGGATTGCTACTCGCTCGGATAATTCGCGCTAAGAGTGCCAGCGGTTTCTGCGTTGGATACCCAACCCGTTCTTTATTCTTTGCCGTCAAGTTGGGAATGTCTATCCAGATATTGTTGAGAGTTTTGCCTTTCTGTTCGTCAAGATACCGCTTATATCGAGGGACGTTTCCGGGACGTATTTGCACGATACGTCCTGCTTTGATTTCTTTGCGCATGCGTTTTTTTGTCCATCGCCACGTTCTGGTGACTCCCATGATCTCGTAAGTCAGATGGGAATCGGGATCTTGGGTCTGAGCGGTTAGGGAGGTATACGAGACAAGCCGTCCGGTATCGGGTTCGACGTAACAATATTGTTTCTTGGTTTTTTCGTCAAGGTTCGCCATATCGTAAGGGATTGTGACAGCCTCTGGGTTCCAAATGAACACGTTGGTTTTTGAGTATCGGAAGATGGTGTCTGAGTCTCGTGCGAGCCCCTTTTTGAGATTCCCTTTACTCGTTACAGCCCGTTGCCAAATAATCTCATTTCTAAAGTTATCTTTCCCGAAAATGCTGTCCATTACCATTTTGAGGTAGTGGCTGGCCTTATCATCGCAGTGTAGATAGAGAGTACCTGTCGGTTTCAGGATTCGGTGCATCTCAAGCATTCGGATGCTCATCATGATGAGATAGGCTTTCATAGCCTTTCCGTGACTGAACTCGGCGGCACTGATGATATGATAAAGTTGAGGTTCCTTTTCTGTGAGTTCACCGTGGGATGCGCTATCTAAATCGTCGAGTGTCCAAGAATCTTTGAAACCCGTACCTGCGGCTTCGCTGCTAATCGGTGCTGCAAAGGTCCGATTAGAGTTGAAAGGCGGGTCAAGATAGATGAGGTCTATCGAGTCCGCGTCAAGACGGCGTAAGACCTGGAGATTGTCGTTTTCAAAGATGGTTCGATTCTCAACATTCATAAGGTAGTAGGCACACTCCGTTGTGCCGTAACAGGTAGAAAGAAATGGGAAAGAGGGCGCACTTACGAAAGGCGCGCCCATAGGATACGTAACCTCTTATCGACGTGCTTTGATGTCGCCCCATGTCACGGCGAGCTTTCCGTTCGGTTCGACTGCGAGACCTGTATCGGACTTGAAGTTCTGGTTAACTTCGGCTTCGTCAAGAACTCGATCGTAGACGCTGAATTCGTCGATGATGCCGGTGAACATACCGAATTCGCCATCAGCTCTACCGTCTAAACCGATAAACAAAAAGAGGGTTGCCCAGTCGTCTTCGGGGAATTGGGCGAGGTTAAGTACACCTTTGGAGGTCTCTTTGCCGTCAACGAAGTATTGGACGCTGCTATCCTCCGGTGTCCCCGCAACAGCGATATGGTGCCATGCGTTGTCGGCGATATTTTCGGTGTCTTCAACATTGCCGACCCAGCCGGTGTCAACATTTAGAACGCCATTGCGAACCCATAGCGTTTTGGGACCCTTATCATCGGTGCCGGGTCCGCCCGTTTTGGCGAAGATGACACCGGGACCGGAACTGTCGGTTTTTATCCATGCCGACCATGTGAAATCGGCGTTGAAGTCAAAATCCTCTGGACTGTCGATTTCGACGAAGTTGTCTTCAAGTCCGTCGAATTCCAAGGCATCGCCGATTTTACCAGCGACCTTTTTCAGATTCCCGTTGATGGTACCGTTGTAGTTACCGGTGCCGTCCTTAACGGTCTTTCCGGCAATATTGTTTGCATCGAAACTCCAGTAACTGACCAGCCCGTCTTCAACGATTTGGGCGATAGCGTTGGTTGCGATTAGCGTAATAGCGATAATGAAAATTATCAAATTAGCCTTTTGTAGCACAATCTTTTCTCCTTTGATTTTTGTGGGCACGCCTTGCGGCACGCCCGGTTGATATATCCCGATCGTTCTTTTGGGGATAGGAGGTTTTAATAACTTGCTTTGAGCGCGCCCCAGACTGTTGGCAGTTTACCAGTGGCTTGGACAGGGAGAACCTCGTCAGGTGTACACTCATCAGCGGTTTCGCAGATTGCCCAATTGTCAAAGGAGACAATGGTTAGAGCGGGTGCTCCCCTGCTTGAGCCACCGTTAAGTCCAACTTGACCGCTTTCGGGTCTGACGTTCCCGAAGTCGAGTTTACTTTCGAGCAGCCAATCTTTGGGTTCGTCTTTACCATCTTCCCAGATTTTACCCGTGAACCCGTCGTCAGATATTTCGGCTTTCATCCAGTACCATTTGCCGAGTTCTACCTCTCCAAAGGGAGGTTCGGTATCATTCTGTTTCCATGCGAGATGGTCGTTGAGGAACTCCATATTGTTGAGGAAGTGATGAATCAGAAAGGCATAACCAGAGGCATCACCCGGATCGAGGCGGAATCCGAGTCCACACCGGGCGAGGTCGCCATCACCCCAGTCATCGACACGGATCATGACCAAACCCGTATGCGGTTCTGGGAAACCGCCGTCTAAAACGAGGTAGGTGTGATCACCTGGGGATTCATCGGTTTGGCTGATAACGCCGCCCTTCTCTACCCAGTCGCCTTCGTGATTCTTGAATTCATATTTTCCATCAATTTTTCCATCTTCAAAATCGTCAAGGTACAAAACCTCAGCCGAGCTGCTGGTTCCACAAACAAGGACGACAGCAGTAACCATCATGAAGAGGAAATATTTGTGGAAAGATTGATTGATAACGATACGCATTTGAAGGTACTCCTTGAAATCTATTTATTTTTTGGTGTTATGCGTTGGTGCGGGACTTATGGTGTGGCGCGGCGTTTACCGCCGTCCATATAGAGCGCGCTCCCAAACATATAGGAACAGGCTTCGGAGGCTAAGAACGTTACGACATTCCCAATCTCTTCAGGCTCTGCGATACGACCTGCGGGGAGTTCTTGTCCGAGTTCCTGCAACAGTTCTTCAACATCACGGCCTTCGCGCTCGGCTCTGACCTGTTGTTGGGTGCGGGCGCGACCGGTGTTCGTCAATCCCGGACAGACGGTGTTTACCAAGATCCCATCCTCCGCAACGGCATCAGAGAGTGCGCGTGTGATGTTCAGAATCGTGATATTCGCTGCGCCTGTGGGTATGTTCCCGCGGGTCGGACTTGTACCTGCTGAACCTGCGATATTGATAATCCGTCCCCATTGATTTTCCCGCATATACGGGATAACCAATTGCGACATACGCAGGTAACTATAGGTTTTCAATGCGAGTGCTTCATCAATAAGTTCCGGCGGCAGTGCCAAAATATCGGCATTCCGTGCTGCGCCGACATTGTTGACGAGGATATCAACACCACCAAACTGATTGATTGTTTCTTGCACCACTTTCTCGCAGCTTGATTGGGTCGTGAGATCTACGGCAACAGCGTGCCCTTCATGCCCGGTCGCGTTAAGTTCTGTGAGGACTTGATCGAGTACGTCTTGTGTTCGGGCAGCAATGCAGACGTGAACGCCCTCCCGGGCAAGTGTGAGTGCAGACTGCCGACCAATGCCTCGGCTACCGCCTGTAACAATAGCACGTTTTCCGCGCAATCCTAAGTCCATGTATCATGCGTCCTTTGCACTGTGTTTGGTTTTTACAACTATTGACCTGCTTTTAACGCTCCCCATTTAACAGCGAGTTTGTCGCGTGCTTCGACTGCGAGACTTGAACCGTCTTTATCATAGATCTCCACGTCGTCAATAAGTGTTTGCGATCTCCACTCGCGGATGCCGAATCCACCTTTGGGATAAGGGACTTTACCGTATTCGGCAACCTCTTTGCCATCAAGTAGGACTGTTAGTTTTTTATCTGCTACAGTGACCGACAGTTCGTGCCACTCTTCGAGTTCGATATCAATGTCTGGATCAGCGACGATGGGCCAACCGGCAGCACCGCGTTCAAAGACATTGAGAACATTTTCCCGCGGGGCACCGCAACACAGCCGTTTCCGTGCCGGTTCAACGAGCATATATTCGGTTACTGACTGTGCGCGCACAATCAGACCAATTGCAGCAAATTCTGCTGTCTCACCGATGATGTTGAATTTTGCCCGCATTGTGTAGTCCGTCAAATCCTCAAAGCCTTCAAGAAAGAGAGCATCGGCGTTTGTCTGATCATTCCGTGTGTCAAAGACGAGGACGGTATTATCAGGATTGCCGGGTTCTTTCTCAATTGTTATCGCTGGCACATCGGGCCATTCAAGTTCGGAATCCCCTTCAAAATCGTCAAAATAGAGTGTTTCTGCCGTTGCGCTTTGAAAGAGTAGGAGAATGACGGTAACACTCATAAAACATAATTTTAGAATTCTCACCTCAAAATCCTCCTAATAGATTGGAACGTACGCAGTAAAGACTGGTAGGTGCGGTTTGAATGCACGTCGCATTTGAGCGAGTACGCCGCAAAACCGCACCTGATCTTATGGTGATAAGAGACTTTGTTATCCCAAAATAGATGTTCGGTTCAGTCGTGCGTTTGACAGATAGCTATTGGGCGGATTTGAGTGATCCCCAAGTTGTCGCTATTTTTCCTGCGGCATCAACGGCTAATGCACCTTCGATACCTTCGCCGAGTTTGGTAACATCATCATCGGTGAGTGTCACATTGAAGACAACCACTTCATCAATGATGCCGTTCCATTGACAACGCTTGCCGCAGCCGGGATCTGCACCGATGTATACCTCTTCGGGAGATGCCCACGGCGGTCCTTTTGCGTCTTCGGAGTTCTGCAGTTTTCCGTTAACATAGACGTGGAGTTGGGATCCGTCCCACGTGCCGACAAGGTGTACCCACTCTTTGGCGGGAAGTTCATCGCCGAGGACTTCAAGTTTTCCACCGCCGTTCGCTGCCCGGATGTGAAACGCTGCCATTGTGCTATTTTCACCATTTTCGTGTGCCCCCGTTCCGAGTAAGAACTGAGACCATGTGGAGCAGCCAAGTCCCTTCCATATCACACATTTGCCCGTCGGATCTTCTGCTGCGTAGACCCAAGAATGGATTGAAAAACCTTTGGACTCCGTGAAATCCAAGGCAGCTAATGTTTTTTCTTCACCCTTGGTACCGAGTTTGACCCAAGTGTCCTGACCGTTAAACTCTAAACCACCGCCGAATTTGCCTTTCGCCCATTTCAGGTCGCCAACAAATTCGCCGTCTGTCCCGTTACCCGAAAGGTCTTCTACAACTTTACCTTTGCCTTCTTCAAAGGTCCACATCCCTGCAATGTCATTTTCATCAAAAGCCGCGTTACTTGCAATTACCATCGCGAAACTGATAGCAATGACAGCAATTGCAGTGAGTGTCCAATTCAGATAGCGTTTTACTACGTAGTGTTTACATTTTGTTAGCAGTGATCAATATAGCTGCGAAATAAAC